>JAMFST010001344.1 GCA_026225435.1 Labilithrix luteola | reverse complement strand
GCGTTCATGCACGGCATCCACGGCAGCGATCATCACATGATCGCGTTCGTCAAATCGGAGGGGCCCGGCTTGCATCATCTGAGCTGGGACGTCGCCTCGATCAACGAGATCGGCATCGGCGCCATGCAGATGGCCGACAAGGGCTTCGCGGCCGGCTGGGGGCTCGGCCGCCACGTGCTCGGCTCGAACTACTTCCACTACGTGCGCGACCCCTGGGGCAGCTACTCCGAGTACTCGTTCGACATCGACCACATCCCGGCGAGCGTGGACTGGCCGGCAAGCACGCAGAGCCCGGAGGACGGCTTTTACCTCTGGGGTCCGCACGTGCCGCAGGACTTCATCACCAACTACGAAGCGCCGGACGCCCCGCCGTCTTCCTGAGCCAGCCTGAGCCCGGGGCCGCGTCTGCTCTAGGGCTGGACGCGTCAATGAGCCTCGCGAAGGTCCACAAGCTTCTCGCCCTCGCGGCCCAGGAGAACGAGGAGGGGCGCACCGCAGCGTGGATGGCGGCGAAGGTCATCCGCGACAACGGCTACCGGGTGACCGGCGGCGCCGAGGCGCATCACGTGGCGCAGGAAGAGGTCCGCTGGTCGCCCGAGCCGCCGCCACCGTCCGGTCCGGTCGGCCACGAGGTGCGCGCCACCGAGGCGGGGCAGTGCTGGTCCTGCCGCCGCCCCTGGCGCGCGGGGGAGCCCGTCTACAAGCCGGAGCGTCGCGAGCCGGTCTGTCTCGAATGCGCCGAGTCGCTCTGAACGCGCAGGACGCGGTACCGTCTCCCCCATGCCTCGCAACCGGGTCCTGGCGATCATCGCGTCGATCGCCTTCGTCACCATCGCCTACGTGATGTGGCAGCGGGCCGAGCCGCCCAAGCCGGTGGGGGCGCCGATCGGCAACGGCGCGTCGTCATCGTCGACCTCGCAGCCGAAGCTGGGGAAGATCCAGCAGTAGCTTCGCTCGAACCGTCACGAAACGCCCCCCTCGCGCGTGTGGTCGTTCATGAACGACCGAAGCGACGTGCTGGTGGTGGGCGGTGGGCTGGGTGGCCTGGCGGCGGCGACGCTGCTGGCGCGTGATGGGCGACGGGTGAAGCTGCTCGAACGGGCGTCGCGGCCAGGCGGGCGCGCGCTCAGCTTGCCGGTCGGCGGCACCAGCAGCGCGGCGATGAACCTCGGACCGCGGGCGCTCTACCGCGGCGGCCCGGCCGAGCGGCTCCTCGCCGAGCTCGGAGTGAGCTGGACCGGCTTCTCGCCGACCACGAGCAAGGTGTGGCTGGCCGACGGCGCGGACGTCTTCGCGGCGCCTGCGTCGGTGGTGGCGCTCCTCGTCTCCCGCCGGTTCTCCTGGAGCGAGCGCCGTGGCCTCCTCGTCTTCTTCGCGCGCCTCGATGCGACCCGGCGCGCGACGCTCGCCGAACGGACGACCCAGGAGTGGCTCGACGACCTCGCGATATCCGGACGCGCGCGGCGCTTCCTCGAGTCGATGATCCGCCTGGGCACCTACGCGAACGCGCCCGACCAGCTCCCGGCGGCGGCGGCGCTCACCCAGCTGCAAGCGCTCCTCGGGCTGCGCGCCAAGGGGGTGGCCTACCTCGACGGCGGCTGGCAAGCGCTCGTCGACCAGCTCGAAGCGCGTGCGACGGCGGCAGGGGTGACGAAGGTGACCGGCGCGACCTGCACACGCGTCGAGGACGGCGGGGTGGTGACCCTCGCCTCCGGTGAGCGGCTCGTCGCCGAGCGGGTGATCGTCGCGCTCCCGGCGCAGGCCGCGCTGCAGTTGAGTGGCGTCGACCCGTCGCTCGCCGGTCCGCCGGTGCGCGCGGCGTGTCTCGATCTGGTGCTCTCGCGCGCGCCGGGCAAGCGGCTGGTCTTCGGCCTGGACGAGCCGCACTATCTCTCGGTGCACTCGCCCCGACTCTCCGTCGCCCCGTTCCGCGTGCACGCCATGCGCTACCTCGCGCCGGGCGAGAGCGGTCACGCACAGCGCGGCGCGCTCGAGACCTGGCTCGATCGAGCGGCGCCGGGGTGGCGGGACGACGTCCTCTCCGCGCGGTATCTGCCGGAGATCGACGCGGCCAGCGCCATGCCCTCGAGCACGCCGCCAGTCCCGCAGCTCGCCGGCGTCTCCTTCGTGGGCGACTGGGTGAGCCCGCGCCACCAGCTGCTCGATGCGGTGGCCGACAGCGCGCAGCGCGCCGCCGGCGGTCTCCGCGCCTCCGTCGCGGCATGAGCGAACCGTCGCTCCTCCCCGAGCACCTGGCCCGCGTCGACCGCGCGCGCATCTGGGGCGCCTGCTACCGCATCACCGGCTGCGCCGCCGACGCCGACGAGGTGCTGCAGGAGGCGTTCTCGCGCGCGCTCGAGGTCCGTCCGCACGTCTCGGCGGAGGCGCCGCTCGAACCGTGGATTTTCCGCGTGGCCACCCGCCTGTCGATCGACCGCCTCCGTCGCCGCCGCACCGTGCGCTACGACGGCCCCTGGCTCCCCTCGCCCGTCGATCTGGAGTCCGCCACCGGAGTCGAGCCCGAGGTGCTCTCGCCGCAAGCTCGCTACGAGCGGGTGGAGAGCGCGACGTTCGCCTTCCTCCTCGCGCTCGAAGCGTTGACCCCGGCGCAGCGCGCGGTCGTCGTCCTGCGCGACGTGCTCGACCTCTCCGCCGCCGAGACCGCCGACGCCACCGGCGAGTCGGAGGAGAACGTCCGCACCCTGCACCGGCGGGCGCGCGTGAAGCTCGCGGCCTACGATCGCGAGCGCGTGCGCCCCGACGCGGCCATGCGGGCGCGCGCGCGGGGGCTCCTCGAGCAGCTCTTCACCCACCTCACCTGCGGCGACACCGACGCCGCGCTGGCCCTCCTCGCCGACGGCGTGCGCCTGGTGAACGACGGCGGTGGCGTCTTCCACGCGGCGCGCAAGGTGGTGATCGGCCCCGACCACGTCGTCCGCTTCTTCGCCGGGCTCCTGCGCAAGGTGGGTCCGCCCACGCATCTGCAGCTGCGCACCTTGAACGGCCTGCCCGCCTTCGAGGTGACCTACGATCATGTCGAGCCCGGCTACGCGCCGCGCCTGGTGATCGGCGTGCTCCTCGACCCGGCCGGACGCGCCTCGACCCTCTTCAGCGTGCTGGCCACGCGCAAGCTGGTCCATCTGATCTGAGGTACCGCGGCGCGTCACCCGAATGCGCTTGCGAGCGCTAATTTGCCGACCCTCTGGGGGGACGACGACGCCAGCGCCTACCTCGGCATGGCCATCCCCGACTTTCCCAACTTCTTCACCCTGTACGGGCCGAACACCAGCCTCGGTCACGGCGGCAGCCTGGTGTTCCACGCCGAGGTCGACGTTCGCTACATCCTCGACCTGGTCCGCGCCATGATCAGCGAGCGGATCCGCTCCGTCGAGGTCCGCCCCGAGATCGCCGAGGCGTACACCGCCCGCGTCGACGCCGCACACGCGACCATGATCTGGACGCACCCGGGGACGCGTGGTGACCAACTCCCCCTGGCGGCTGGTCGACTACTGGCACATGACCGAGCACCCGGACCTCGGCGACTACGTCGTTTCGTTGCCCGGTGGAAAGTTGTAGCGCCAGCGAAAGACTTTGACGGTCGCGCTCGTGGAGGTCATGAACTTACGTATGCGCACCCACAGTGTGGTCTTGTCTTCGCTCACCGCCGCGGTCCTCGGCGTCTCCGGCCTCGTCGCCTGCTCCTCCTCCAGCGACAGCACCGCCGCCTCGAACGCCGCCGTGACGAACGTGACCGAGACCCCGGTGACCGACCAGGGGCAGACCGGCAACTGCTGGCTGTACGCCACCGCCGGCTGGGTCGAGAGCCTCCACTCCGTGGCCGAGGGGAACTCGGTGCACTACTCACCGGCCTACTGGTTCTACTGGGACCTCTACGAGCAGCTCACCGGCGGCTCGACCGACGCGGAGTACGGCGGCTACTGGGGCCTGGCCGGGGACATCATCAAGAGCTACGGCCTCCTCCCGGCGGGCGCCTTCGCCATCGACGACGTGGCGACGCAGGAAGCGGCCATCGACGCGCTCAACAAGGCGATCACCGCCGGCAGCCTCCCGCTCAACGCGGCCGGCGGTCGCGACGGCGCCATGGTGCGTGCCGCGCTCGACTCGGCCTTCAAGCTCGGCAAGGACCAGAGCGCGCTCCTCACCGACATCTTCGGCGCCGACGGCACGAGCACCTTCCTCACCGGCGCCGTCGCCTCGGGCGGCATCGTGTCGGCGCAGAGCTTCCAGGTGACCACGCCGGTGTACGGCAAGGCCGCGGTCACCACCACCCTCGACCAGGTCATCGGCACGGCGGCCACCGGCGCGACGGCCACCCCGGACGATCGCACCGGCAGCCCGCTCGCCTGGACGGCGATCTACCCGCCGAGCGTCCCCGGCTACATCAACATGATGGTCGAGGATGCCGCCCGCCCCGGGCACCGCGGCGCGTTGCACCCGCGCAAGAGCGCCAGCGCCACCACCGACGGTGGCACCACGAGCGCCGACGCCGGCCTCCCGCTGGTGAACGGCAACGACGACGGCGGCGCGCTCCCGCCCATCCCGACGATCAGCGAGTCGACCTGGCGCCCCATGCTCCAGCGCATCCAGCGCGCGATGAACGACGGCGCCCCGCTGCCGATGGCCTGGATGGTCAACGACGACAACATCAACAAGTACGGCTCCTTCGTGAAGGGGCAGACGGTCATGCCGATGTCCGTCTCCGGCGGCCACGAGGTGCTCCTCAGCGACTACCAGATCAGCAACGTGCCCGGCTTCGGCACGCTCAAGGCGGGCACGGTCGCCACGCCCGAGGAGCTGGCCGCGTCGCTCTCGGACCAGGCGACGGTCGACTTCATCCGCGTGAAGAACTCCTGGGGCGACTTCTACAAGGACGCGCCGCAGCAGGGGTACGACGACGTGTACATGGGCTACCTGATGCAGCCGACCTACTGGTGCGACGACGTCGACGGCGCCGACAAGAACGGCGACGAGGACTGCTACCCGGTGGCGCCCGAGATGTGGGACGTCGTCCTGCCGCCGGGCTACTGATCGAAGCATGACGGAGATCGAGCGGACCGAGGGGGACCCGCAGCGCTGGAAGCACGACGGCGTGCGGGTCATCAAGGGGGACCAGCTCGACACCAACACGCCGCAGACGCCGGGCATGCTGCGGGCAGCGGCGATCAACCACGCCCGTGTCGGCGCGCAGAAGATCTGGGCCGGCACGGTGCGCATCGAGCCGGCGGCCAAGACCGGGGTGCATCACCACGGCGCGCTCGAGAGCGTGATCTTCGTTCTCCGTGGCCGCGCCCGCATGCGCTGGGGCGAGCGCCTCGAGTTCGTCGCCGAGGCCGAGCCGG
>JAMFST010001343.1 GCA_026225435.1 Labilithrix luteola | reverse complement strand
GGCGCGCGTCGGCCTCGGCGTCGCCGTAGTCGTTCGGGTTGTACCCAGGCGTCGAGGCGAGCGCGAGGATCTCCCCACTGTTCGGATCGACGACGATGAGCGTGCCGCCTTTGAGCTCGTAGGTCTTCTGCGCGGCGTCGAGCTCCTGCTCGGCGACGTGCTGGATCCCCTCGTCGATGGTCAGCTCGAGATCGTGGCCGGCGAGCGCCGACTCGTCGGTCCCCTCGGCGAAGATGACGCGCCCGCTGCGATCGCGGAGCGCCTTGACCTCCTCGACGTGCCCCTTGAGCTCGTCGTCGAACGCCAGCTCGAGGCCGTCCTTGCCGTTCCCGTCCGGCGCCACGAAGCCGAGCACCGAGCCGGCGAGCTCGCGCCCCGGGTAGTAGCGGTGCCCTTCCCCCTCGATGGCCAGCCCCTTGATCGGCTGCGGCGTCTTGTGCGGATCGCCGAGGTCGCGGAGCTTGTCGGCCTCCTCGGCGCTGATGCGCCGCTTCAACCAGACGAAGCGGTGCTTCGGCTCGAGCTTCTGCCGGACCTCGTCCAGCTTCATCGAGAGGATCACGGAGAGGCGGTTGGACGCGTCGTCGAGGAGCGCGTTCTGCGCCTCGGGCGTCTCGGCGCCGTGGAGCATCTCGACCACGTCGGCGCTCAAGCTCGGCACCTCGACGCTGACGGCCAGCGCGGTGCCGTTGCGGTCGGTGATCGTCCCACGCTTCGGCTGCACGTGCAGGCGCCGCTGCCGCTGCTTCTCGGCGGTGGCGCGCCAGGCGGGGCCGTCTTCCACCTGCACGCGGTAGGCGCTCGATACGAGCCCGCCGAGGCCGAGCCCCATCATGCCGCACAGGATTCCCATGCGGAGACGGATCCACCGAGCGCGCGCAGGATCGAGATTCTTCATCCGCCCCGAGCCTTACGGGACCGCGTTACGCGCGGCGGCGACGGTGCTCGAGGTGCGGTCGGTGTCGGCGCTCTCGCCGGGCGTCGGCGCGATCGGCGTGAGCGACAGCATGCGCTCGGGCGGCGCCGGATCCATCCCCAGCAGGGTGCGCGCCACCAGCTCCACGCGCTCCGGCGTCTTGTAGCTGGCCGCTTCCACCTGCAGCACGCGCTTCACCTCGCGCAGGCGGGCCTGCTCGGTGCGGGCGCGACCGAGCTCGTAGCCGAGCGACACCGTGCGACCACGCAGCGCGAGGTGCACCACGAAGGCGCTCGACGTGGCGAGCATCGACAGCGTCCACAGGGTGAGGAAAACGTGTGCTTTCTTCCTGTTCATCGCTCGTTCACGCGGCGAAGCCCCGGCGGAAGCGTGCCGCGCGAAGCTTGGCGCTGCGCGAGCGAACGTTGTGCGTCTTCTCTTCCTCGCTGGCGACGATCGGCTTCTTCCACACCGGCTCCCAGGTGGAGCGATCGGCGAAGGCACGCTTCACCAGGCGATCTTCGTGCGAGTGGAAGCTGAGGAACGCGGCGGTCGCCTCGTCGGCGAAGAGCCCCGGGAGCGCCGCGAGGAGCAAGCCCAGCTCCCCCAGCTCGTCGTTGACCGCGATGCGCAGCGCCTGGAAGGTGCGCGTGGCCGGATCGACCCCGCCGATGCGCTGCGGACCGACGGCGCGAACCACGGCGCGGCGCAGGTCGATGGTGGTGCCGAGGTCCCCGTCGGCGAAGGCGCGCTTGAGGCTGCGGGCGATGCGCCGCGAGCGACGCTCGTCGCCGTAGCGGAAGATGATGTTGGCGAGCTCCTCGTCGGAGAGGCGCTCGATCAGGTCGAGGGCGGTCTCGCCGCTCTCCTGGTCCATGCGCATGTCGATGGGGCCTTCGCGGCGGAAGCTCATCCCGCGCTCGGCCTCGTCGAGCTGGGGCGAGCTGACGCCGAGGTCGGCGATGAGACCGCGCACCTCCCCCTTGCCGAAGCGCTCGAGGACGTCGCCGATCTTGCCGAAGCTCGAATGGACGAAGATGACCGCGTCG
>JAMFST010001342.1 GCA_026225435.1 Labilithrix luteola | reverse complement strand
TCGAGGAAGCCGCGCGCGAGCTGGGCGATCTCCCCCGCGGCGCTGGCGGTCATCGAGGCCTATCCCTGGCCCGGCAACGCGCGCGAGCTGCGCAACGTGATGCAGCGCGCGCACCTCCTGGCGGAGAGCGGCGTCATCGAGGTCGAGCACCTGCCAGCCGATCGGCTCACGATGCGGGTCGCGGCGCCATCGCACGGGCAGCTCGACGCGGGCAGCGCGGCTCCTGCGGCCGCGGCCACCGGCCCCGCGGGCGATCGCGAGAAGATCGTCGCGTCGCTCGCGCGCTTCGGCGGCAACCAGACCTACGCGGCGCGCGATCTAGGCATCAGCCGCAACACCTTGCTCGCCCGCATGGACGCACACGGCATCACCCGCCCGCGCAAGAAACCCCCGACCTCATGATCGTCTCCAAGACCCCGCAGACCCCCGCCGCCGTCGCCGCCCACTACGATGATCTGGACGTCTTCTACCGGGAGATCTGGGGAGAGCACGTTCACCACGGCTACTTCGTCACCGGCCGCGAGACGATTCCCGAGGCGACGGAGAACCTCATCACCCACCTGGCCGAGGTGCTCGACCTGCGCGCGGGGCAGAAGGTGGTCGACATCGGTTGCGGCTACGGCGCGACGGCGAGGGTCCTCGCCGACCGTCACGAGGTGCAGGTCGTGGGGCTCACCCTCTCGGCGGTGCAGCTCGCGCGCGCGCAGGCGCAGACCGTCCGCGCCGGGAGCCGCGGCAGCCTGACCTTCCTCCAGCAAGACTGGCTGACCAACACGCTGCCGGAGACCAGCTTCGATCGCGCGTACGCCGTCGAGAGCTCGGAGCACATGCCGGACAAGGCGGCGTTCTTCCGGCAGGCCTTCCGCGTCCTCGCCCCCGGTGGCGTCTTCGGCGTGTACGTGTGGCTGGCGGCCGATGCTCCGTCGGCCTGGGAGGTCGACCACCTGCTCGAGCCGATCTGTCGCGAAGGGCGGCTGCCGGGGATGGGCACCGAAGGCGAGTACCGGAAGATGGCCGAGGACGCGGGCTTCGTCCCGCAGGTCGCCGAGGATCTCTCCGCGCAGGTGAGCCGCACCTGGGCCCTGTGCGCGCAAGGTCTCACGCGCAACGTGCTGACCAAGCCGCGCTACCTGCGCGCCCTGCTCGACCACACCCAGGGCAATCGCATCTTCGCGCTCACCCTGTTCCGCCTCCTGCTCGCTTACCGCAGCAAGGCGATGCGCTACTGCCTGCTGACGTACACCAAGCCCTGACGGCGACGGCGACGCGGCGCCCGTCTCAGAACTCGACGCCGCGGGTCAGCAGCGCGGCGGCCTTGGCGACGCCGGTGTCGGACTTGTGCGTGAGGAAGAGGATCGCGGCGGTGCCGCTGGCGGCGATGGCCACGCCGAGCGCGATGTCGGCGGCGACGAACGTTCCGGTCGGGTACCGCGCCGAGCAGCCGCTGGCGCAGTCGTTCTTCGCCTCGGAGTAGTCGTGATTGCCGCTGATCGCGAAGGCGGCGAACGCACCCCAGGCGACCACGGCC
>JAMFST010001341.1 GCA_026225435.1 Labilithrix luteola | reverse complement strand
TCGGCGGTGGGCAAGCTGGAGGGGCGGGCGGCGGATGAGGCGGCGGCGTTCGTCATGAGGATTCCTCGCTGGACAGGTGGAGAAGAGAGACCAGAGCGCTGCTCGTCTGCGTCGACGACCAGCGGCCGCGCGGGGCGACGTTCATGGCGCCGAAGCAGAGGTCGCGCAGGAGGCGTGGATCGGTGCCGGACGGGAGCGCTCCGTCGGTCTGCGCGGCGACGATCAGCTCGAGCCAGCGCGCCGTGTAGCGCCGGTAGTGCCGCTGGTAGAGATCGTCACCGAGCCGGGGATGGGTGTGCGCGGCGCCGATGACCACCGCCGCGTAGTCGGTCAGCTCGTGACGAGCCTCGACGTGCGCGCCGATGGCCGCGCGTAGCTGCGCACCCGAGGAGCTGCCGGCACACGCCTCGACGGCGCGGGTGAGGTGCGCCCACGATTCGGCGATGCCGACGTTGAGCACCTCGGCGAGGAGCTCCTCCTTGGAGGCGAAGTGGAAGTACAGGCTGCCGGCCTTCAGATCCGCGGCCGCGGCGATGTCGGTGAGCGTCGCCTGCTCGATCCCCAGACGCGCCAGCACCTTCGCTGCGGCGTCGAGGATGCGTCGCCGGGTGCGGTCCTTCTTGCTCGTCGTCCCGCCCGCCGCCTCGGTCGCTGCCGGCTTCAATTGATCCTCCGGGAGAAGCCCGCCCAGTAAGGGTCCCGCAGCACGTTCTTGGTGATCTTGCCGGTGGCGGTGCGGGGGAGGGCCGGGGCGATGTCCACGCTGGTTGGACACTTGAAGGCCGCGAGCCGCTCGCGAGCGAAGGCGATCACCGACTCCGCCGTCACCGTGTGACCGGGGCGCGCGACGACCGCGGCCTTCACCGTCTCCCCCCACTTCTCCGAGGGCACGCCGAAGACGGCCACCTCGGCCAGATCCGGATGCGCGGTGAGCACCCCCTCGACCTCGGCCGGGTAGACGTTCTCCCCTCCGGTGATGATGAGCTCCTTCTTGCGATCGAGCAGGAACAGGTAGCCTTCGGCGTCGCGGGTGCCCACGTCGCCGGTGCGCAGCCAGCCGTCACCGGTGAGCGCCTGCGCCGTCTCCTCCGGTCGCGCGAAGTAGCCGACCATGGTCTGGACGGAGCGGCACCAGATCTCCCCCGGCTGGCCGGGCGCCGCCTCCTCGCCGGTGACGAGATCGACGACCCGCACGTCGACCCACGGATAGGCGCGGCCGGCCGAGGTCAGCAGGCGCTCGCGCGGGCCGCCCGGATCGTGCTCGTCGGGCTCGAGCTGCGCGAAGGCGCCGGTCGCCTCGGTCATGCCGTAGATCTGGACGAAGCCGCAGGCGAAGGCGGTCATCGCCTGGCGGAGCGTGCTCGGCGCGATGGGCGAGCCCGAGTACACCAGCCGCCGCAAGACCAGCGCGTGGCGCTCGCGGTCGGGCACGGCGAGCAGGGCGCGCAGCATGACCGGCACGAAGAAGGCCACCGTGACCCGCTCTCGCGCGCACAGCTCGAGCACCGCGCTCGGCTCGAAGTCGCGCACGACGACGAGCCGCGCCCCGCGCGCCAGGCCGGCGAGCGCCCAGGCGAGACCGCCCATGTGGAACAGCGGCATGACCAGCAAGCTGACGTCGTCCGCGCGCAGGTCCCAGGCGCGGCTGATGTCCTCGGTGAGCACGCGGACGTTGCTGCCGTTGGCGAACATCGCCCCCTTGGGCTGGCCGGTGGTGCCCGAGGTGTACATCTGGACAGCGACGTCGCGCGCGCCGGCCGGCACGGAGAAGGCGGTGGTCGGCTCGTGGCCGACCCAGGTCTCGAGACTCGTCCATCCCGCCGCGCTCCCCGTGCAGATCGCCGTGCGCAGGCGCGGAAGCTCGCCGCGAAAGCGGGCGGCGACCTCGGCCAGCTCGGCGTCGACGACGAGCACGGTGGCACGCGTGTCGCCGATCGACTGGACCAGCTCCGCCGGCGAGAGCCGCCAGTTGAGCGGGACGAAGATGACGTTGGCCACGGCGGCACCGAGGAGGACCTGGACCAGCTCGGCGCTGTTCTTCCCCACGTAGACGATGCGCTCCTGCGGCCCGACCCCGCTGGCGACGAGCGCGCGCGCGATCTGCCGGGCGCGGGCGGCCAGCGCGGTCCACGTCCAGCCGACCCCGTCGGCCGTCAGCGCGATCGCCCCCGGTTGCTCGCGCAGCCGCTCCTCGAGCAGGTCTCCGATGCTGGCCGCCATGAAATCTAATCTGCGTTAGAATTTCGTGCCGGTCAACGCCGCGCCTCACGACGCGGCATGTCACGAACCGTCCACGCCCGCGGGCGGACTAGACGCCGATGAACAAACGGTGCGCGAAGTTGCGCTCGAGGCGCGCGCGCAGGACCTTGTCGGCCGCGAGCTCGATGTCGTACTCGATGCGCTTGAACTCGAAGCGCTTGGTGTCCGAGTCGTAGACGACGAAGCTGGCGCGGTTGTCGAAGTCGCGCGGCTGGCCGACCGAGCCGACGCTGACGATGTACTTCTTGTCGTCCTCGAGCTCGAAGTCCGCCGAGGGCAGCTCCTCCACGCTGGTGCGCGTGAGAGCGAACACCTTGCAGAGGTGCGAGTGCCCGATGAGCGTGAGGTGGCCGAGCTTCTCGTAGATCGGCAGGCACTCGCGCGCCTGCTCGGGGGCGAAGATGTACTCGAACTCCTCGAGCCGCACGGGCGAGCCGTGGCAGAGCAGCACGTCCGCGTCTTCGAGCTTGTGCTGGTAGGGCAGCTGCTTCAGCCACGCCATGTTCTCGGTCGAGATCATCGCGGCGTGGACGTCGAGCGCGTGGCGCGCGGCCTCGTAGTAGTACGAGTAGTCCATGC
>JAMFST010000158.1 GCA_026225435.1 Labilithrix luteola | reverse complement strand
TTCGCCCGGGTGATGGCGGAGTTCTGGGCCGATGGTCCGCAGTCGGAGACGCCGCCGGGGCACTGGAACGTCCTCGCCAACACGGTGAGCGACGCGCCTGGATTCTCGCGCCGTCTCTACGGTCAAGGCGAGCCGCTCGATCCGCTCTCCTGGGATGTCCATGTGTACCTCGCGCTCAACGGCGCGGTGCACGACGCGGCCATCGCCGCCTGGGGGTTGAAGCGACGCTACACCACGGTGCGGCCCATCTCGATGATCCGCTGGGCGGGGAGCAAGGGGCAGTCGTCGGACCCCAACCTCCCCTCGTACAGCGCCAACGGCCTGCCGCTGGTGCCGGGGCTCATCGAGCTGATCACGCCCGCGAGCAGCGCGCCCGGCGAGCGGCACGCGGCGCTGGCGCATCACGTCGGCGAGGTGGCCGTCCGCGACTGGCTGGGCGAGCCGGCCGATCGCGTGCGCCAGGTATCCGGTGTCGGCTGGGTCCGCGCGGTCGACTGGATCACCTACCAGCGACGCACCTTCGTGACGCCCGCCTTCCCCGGCTTCATCTCCGGACACAGCACCTTCAGCCGCGCAGGCGCCGAGGTGCTGACCGCGCTGACCGGTAGTCCGTACTTCCCCGGCGGCCTCGGGCAGTACCTGGCGCCGAAGGGCTCGCTCCGCTTCGAGGCCGGTCCGAGCGCCGACATCCGTCTGCAATGGGCGTCCTACGCCGACGCCGCCGACGAGGCAGGGCAGTCGCGCCTGTGGGGCAGCATCCACATCCAGCAAGACGACTTCGGCGGCCGCCGCGTCGGCCACCGCATCGGGCTGAACGCCGTCGCGCTGGCGAAGACCTACTTCGACGGGACGGCGACCACGCGGTGAAAGCGCGTCAGCTGAGCGGCGCGCGGATCCAGTGCAGCAGCTTCTCGCCGCCGGGGAACGAGCTGGCGAACATCTCGCCCACGTCCCAGTAGTCGCGGTGGTCGTAGATGCGGCCGTCCTTGACGAGGGCGCGGCTGACACCGGCGACCTCGATCTTCGGGCCCATCTTCGGGGCGCCGCGCATGATCCACTCGAGGAGGATGCGGTCGTCGTCGGCGATGGTGGTGACCACCTGCCACTCGAGGCGGCGCATGCGCTTGAGGAGCTTGCGGTTCATCTCCAGGAAGCGCTCGAGGCCGTCGATCTTCTGGATGGGGTCCTGGAAGACGAGCGCCGGATCGTAGAGCGGGCGCATCGCGTCGACGGCTTCCGGGGTGGCGGGAGTGAGGGCGACGAGCGCGTCGCGAAACCGTTCGGCGAGAGGCGTGGACATGCGCTCGGGTGTGCGCTGCGCCGGGGGCTGACGCAAAGCAAACCGCGCCTGAGCCCCGGCGAAAAACGCGAGCCTCAGGCGTGGCCCCACTGCCAGCGTTGTTCGAGCCGTCGACGGTGCGGGCCTCGAGACCGGTGACCCGCGGCGACACGCGATCAGGTCGATTTGAGCTTTTGCAGCGCCGCCTCGGCGGCGTGGGTGCGCGTGTCGTGCTCGCTCTTTAGGATCTCCTCCTGCTTGCGCAGCGCGGTCAGCTGGTCTTCGAGGCGCACCACGCGCTGCACCAGCGCAGCGGAGGCGCCGTGCTCTCCACCGGCGGCCTTGAGCGTCTCGCGCCAGCGCGCGAGAT
>JAMFST010001340.1 GCA_026225435.1 Labilithrix luteola | reverse complement strand
GGACGCGAATCGGCCCCGGGGAGCGCAGGCAGCGGGCGGCCGGACGCCGAGCGCTCCGGCGCTCGCTCGGCGGCGGACATCTGGGGGGCGGCCGGGATGGTCGGCGCGCGACGGGTGGCCGGCTCACCGCCGATGATCCGATCGGTCATCACCCCCTCGGAGCCCTCGTCGATGCCGTCGAGCTCGAGGGGCGTGTCCGCCTCGGGCGGCACTGTCTTCGGGCGCTCGCTCACGCGCCAGCTCCTTCGCCGGCACGACCGCGGTCGGCACCTGCGCCTGGCGAGGCGCGATCTGCACCTGCGCCTGGCGAGGCGCGATCTGCAACAGCCAGCGGGGCGCCGTACAGGACCGGGCCGAGACCGGCGGCGATCCTCGGGGCGCCGCGCCCTTCGACGAACACCACCGCGGTGGAACCGAGGTGGAACTGGCCGATCTCCCCTCCCCGCTCGACGTGCAGCGGCGGGTCGTAAGGGTGAAAACCCGGCGACACGTCGCGCTCGTCGATGCCGGTGACGGTGACCCGGCCGACGACGATGGCAGCGACCATGACCACGGTGACGCGTCCCAGACCGACCTCCTCGGGGGTATCGATGGCGATGACCACGCGGCGGTTCACCGCGAAGAGGTTCTCCACGTGGCGCTCGCCGATGGCGTTCACCGGGTAGTAGTCGCCGGGGAGCGAGCGGACGTGGCGGATGACGCCGGCCACCGGCGCGTGGACGCGGTGGTAGTCGCGCGGCGACAGGTAGACGACGCAGCCGGTGCCGCCGATGTAGCGCTCGGCCTCGGCCGGATCGCCCAGCAGCTCGTTCAGGTCGTACGGGCGCCCCTTCACCTGGAAGGTGGCGTTGCGGCCGATGCTGTCGATGGCGACGATCTTCCCGTCGGCCGGGCTCACGATGGTGCGCGCGTCCCCGGCGATGGGGCGGCGGCCGTCCTTCAAGGGGCGCGTGAAGAAGGCGTCGAAGCTCTCCCAGCCGCGATCGGCAGCGGTGGGCGCGACGCACTCCTCGAAGTCGACGTCGAGAATGCGGCCGTAGGCGTTCACGAAGACCCGGCCGAAGCCGTCGGGCCAGCGCGCGTCGGCCAGCTGCCCGCAAGCGCGACTTATGCGTTCACGGGGAAGCAGCCGGAGAAGCTTCGCCGTGGCGTAGGTAAGGGCGCTCATGCAGGGGGGGCGTGCGGGGCGTCGAGTACGAACAAAGCATCGTACCCACCGGGCATGCTCGGGGTCAATTGCACCCTGAGCCTGCGCCACTTTGTGTGGCGGGTGTCTCCGCGCACCGAGGGGTTTGTCGCATGTACACGCATTTGCTCGCCTTTGGCGTCGAGTGTGCGACAGGGCTGGCTCGTTGCGCCAGGCCAATCACGCCCGAGTCAATCCTGGCCAAGCTGCGGCTCACCGGCGGCCCGGGCGGCGGCACAGAGCGCGCGAGCTGCTGCATCGTCGCCAGCGGGCGCCGGTGAAACGGCGGGATCGATCGTCTCGCAAGCCGCTCCGACGTCGAACGGATCGGCCGCGACCGCCTCGACGTAGGCCGCGTCGGCGTCCGGCGCCGGGCTGAGGGCGAGAGGAGCGGAGTGCGCGCTCACCAGGCGGCCGCGCAAGGCCCACCACGGGGCGTAGGACTGCGTGACCGCGTGCGGATCGCCCACGTCGGGCCAGGCCTCGTCGCCGCGACCCAGCTGCTCGAGGATCCGGCCGTGCAGCGCCCGCAAGCTGGGGTCGCCCACGGTGTCGCGGGCGTCGAGCTTGGAGGCGGCGTCGACCTCGGCGAGCGCCTCGGGGACGTGCTGGCGGCCGGCGAGGAGCTCGGCCACGCGGACCTTCTCCCGCGCATCGCGGAGCTCGCGCTCGCTCGCCTTCGGCGCCGGCGGCGGGGTGCCCGCGCCCGCGTCCGCGCTCGAGGAGCTCGACGCGAGCGCCGCCCCCAGGAGCGCCTTGGCCGAGCTCCCGAGCCGGGCGTCGACCGCCGGATCGTCCGCCGGAGGATGGGCGGTCAGCTCCGCGCGCCAGCGCCCGTCCCACCCTTTCAGGTCGGATCCGGACACCGCCATCAGCGACTCGTCGGGGCTCTGCTGCGCGCGCAGCGCTCCCAGCAGATTGGGGAGCGCCTCGGGGCCGCCGCTGTCGGCGAAGTAGCGGACGAAGCTCGTCACCTCGGCGAAGGCGACCATCGCCGCCTCGGCGCTCGGGAGCATGGCGATGGACGGACCGAGCTTGTCGAGCGGCAGATCGAGCTTCTGCTCGATGCCGCGCACCACCAGCGCCTCGGGCGTGGGGCGATCGTCGAACGGACCGGGCGCGCGCCAGCGGACCTCTTCGCGCTTGGCGACGCCTTCCTGCAACCAGAGCGGCGCGCGATCGAGGGTGGCGCGGGTCACCGCCAGGTGGGTGAGCTCGTGAGCGATGGTGTCGCGCCAGGCGTAGCCGTGACGACTCGCGCGCGGGGACAGCAAGGTCACGCGCCCCCACTTGGCGACCGCCACGGTGCCGGTGGTCTGCGCGGCCTCGTACGGCAGCCCGGTCATCGCCGAGAGCGAGAGCAGATCGCGCACGACGATGATCCGCGTCGGCTTCGGCCAGGTGACGCCGAGGTCGCGGGTGAGCGCCTCACGCGCGCGCACCACCGTGGACACGATGAGCGGGGTGAGCGCGCGGTCGTCCTCGTCCTGGTAGCGGACGTCGACGGTCGGGTCGAGCTCGGCGTCGTGCACCGTCGCGGCGGTGATGCGCGCGCAGCCCTTGGCGATGTCGAGGAGGCCCGAGGCCGCCTCGTCGTGGGCGAGATCGGCACGGCTGAAGAGCTCCACCGCGTGGTCGCAGTGCGCTTCGTAGAGCGCCAGGCGCCCCTGGGCGAGCGCGATCGCCGGGCTCGAGACGTCCCCTCCGTCGAGCTCCCGGCGCGCGTCGTCGAAGTCGAGGCCGATGATCTTCTCGGTGGCTCGCTCGGCGCGCGCGACCGAGTCGTCGGCGCCGGCCGAGGAGATCGCCGGCACGAGGACGAAGGCCAGCGCGAGGAGCGGGATGGCCAGGCGGCCGAGGCGGGTGACGGAGCGCGCGCTCATCGGAGGAGCCCCTCGGCGTAGCGACGCACGGCGTCCTTCTGCCGGCCGCCGGCGCTCTGGCCGAGCCCTTCGACCACGCGGCGGCGAAAATCCTCCGGCCCCTTGTGCGCGTCGGCGTTCGGAATGTCCGCCCCCTGGGTCTGCATGGTGTTCCCGTCGTCCCCTTCCTGCGCGTCCGACTCGGGATCGTTGAGCGCTTGCCGCGCCAGCTCGAGCTGCCGTTGCGCGTCGCGTTGCGCCTCGCGCGCCTTCTCGACGTCGCGATCACGCAGCGCGCGTGCCGCGTCGCCCGC
>JAMFST010001339.1 GCA_026225435.1 Labilithrix luteola | reverse complement strand
GGTAGGTCGGTAAGCACATGTCCGAACGAGGCTGATGACGTGACCTTCATGTATGAAGGTGGAGGGGCCCGTACCGGTGAGCACGGTCTTGGTCGGTACTGGATTCAAGAATGCGCTCAACTTGTACTGTACGCCCTGCATGAGCCCCGTTCTTCCGGGTCGTCGCGCGAAGTCGCAGGCTCGGGGGCATGACGAGGACGGAGTCGAAGTGGGCGGAGCGCGTCGCGCAGTGGAAGGCGAGCGGTCAGACGGTGACGGAGTACGCGCGCGGCCGCGAGTACAAGGCGTCGACGCTGCGCTGGTGGTCGAGTCGGATGGGCCGTGGTGTCGTCGGTCGACCCTCGGTCGCGACTGTTCGGATGGTCCGTGTCGTCGCGGCGGCGAAGCCGGTCGAGAGTACGCTCTCGGTTCGCGTGGGCGGCGCGCTCGTGGAGGTCCGTCCGGGCTTCGATGTCGCGCTTCTTCGCGAGGTCGTTCACGCGCTCGGGGGTGAGCGATGATTCCGCAGGGAGTGCAGGTGTTCGTAGCCCTCGATCCGGTCGACCTTCGTTGCTCGTTCGATCGCCTATCGGGCATCGCGACAGACCAGATCGGGTACGAGGCGCGCAGCGGTGCGCTCTTCGTCTTTTACGGAAGGCGCCGCGACGCGCTCAAGATCCTTTTCTTCGACGGCAGCGGGATGTGCATCTTCTACAAGCGGCTCGACAAGGGCGTCTTCCGCCTCCCGGACGCGCCGACGGACGGAGCCCGTCACGTCGAGGTGGAGGACGGTCTGCTCGAGACGTTGCTCGATGGCGTGCCGGTCGTCGCGAGCAAGCGGGCACGCGCTCCACGACTGCACTGACCCGCGTGTCGGGTAAGGTGCGATCGAAGTGAGTGCAGCATGCACGGTCGTGATGGACGTGCGCCGCGCGACTGACTAACGCTACGATTCGTGCAGCGGACGCAAGCGATGCCGGACAGGCAGCTCGAAGCGGCCCTTGCGCACGTGGCGCGCCTCGAGGCGATGCTCGCGAGAGTGACGACCGAGCGCGACAAGCTTCGCGACGCCTACGAGCGTCTCAAGGAGCAACTGGAGCTCCTTCGGCGTCGCATCTACGCGGCGAAGGCGGAGCGCATCGACGTCACCCAGCTCGAGCTCGAATTCGCCGAGACGAAGACGAAGCTCGCGGCGATCGCCACCGAGCTTGCAGACGATGCCGCGCCTCCGCCCGCGGACGTACCTCCGCCGCCGGCCCGGACGCGGCCGAAGCCCACGGGGCGTCGCGATCTCAACGCGGAAGACATGCCCGAGGAGCGGGTGGTGCTTCTCGACCCCGTACGAGAGGGGCACGCCGAGCCTATCGCGTTCGAAGAGAGCTGCCGCCTGGCCTATCGTCGCGGCGGCCACGTGCGCGTCGTCGTGGCACGGGCGAAGTACAAGCCTGACCCTGCTATGGAGGCGCGGCACGAGGACGCCATGCCGCACACAGGGATCTACACCGTGCCGATGCCGAAGGAGCTCGTCGAGCGAGGACTCCTCGCGCCGACGATGATCGCCCACATCCTGGTCCAGAAGTACCGCTGGGGGCTGCCCTTTCACCGGCAAGAGCGAATGCTCGCGGCCCAGGGCATCCGGCTCGACGACGGTACGATGAGCCGCTACGGCGAGCACGTCGGCGCGAGCCTCGGCTGCATCGTCGAGGCGAGCGCGAAGGAGGCTCGGGAGAGCGCCTTCTGCTTGTCGACGGACGCGACGGGCGTGTGCATCCAGCCCGACCCGGAGCCCGGGCGGCGAAAGGCCTGCCGGAAAGGGCACTTCTTCGTCGTGCTCGCCGACAAGGATCACGTCTTCTTCGAGTATCAGTCGAAACACACGAGCGCCGCGGTCTGCGACATGTTTCGGGGATTCTCCGGCTACATCCAGGCCGACGCGCACGCCGTATACGACGCTGTCTTCCGGGGCGAAGCGCGTGCTGCACCCGAGGACGCTTCGCCGAAAGAGGTCGGCTGCTGGAGCCACGCGCGCAGAAAGGTGTGGGAGGCGGCCGTCGTCGCAAAGGACCCCGCGGCGCGCGAGGCGCTCCTCCGCATGCACAAGCTCTTCGAGCTCGAGCGAGAGTGGGCGCCGCTTGCGCCGGCGCAGCGCCACGCGTGGAGACAGCTCGCGGCGAGACCCCTCCTCGATGACTTCTTTCCCTGGGTCGCCCAGCAGTACGCGCGCGTGAAAGATACGCGCGGGCTCGTCGCGACCGCCTTTGGCTACGCCGTCCGGCAGGAAGCCGCGCTGAGGCGGTATCTCGACGACGGGCGGCTCCCCATGACCAACAATCACTCCGAGCGCGCGTTGCGGGGCATCGCCGTAGGCCGTAAGGCGTGGATGTTTTTCGGCTCCGACGACCACGCGAGCGCGGCCGCCAATCTCTTCTCGCTCATCGCCTCTGCCGAGCTGCACGGGCTCGACGTCGAGGAGTACCTGGCCGAGATCATCCACGTCGTCCCGTACTGGCCCCGCGACCGCTTCCTCGAGCTCGCCCCGAAGTACTGGCGCGCTACCCGCGCCCGCATCCCTGCTGCGCAGATCGCGATCGAGATCGGCGACATCACCGTGCCGCCGCCGCTGCCCACGGCGGAGAAGGCGACTTCGCGCTGACTGGGCGTCCATGCCCGAGAGTGTCCGTCACGACGGGTGACGCGTCGAGAACGGGGCTCGTGCAGCGGGTACGCTAACACGTATTCAACTCCTCCCGAGCGCACGCCTCGCGCGCCTCGTCCCGAAGCTGGCTCGCCACGAGAAGCGGCGGCGGCGACGACGGAGC
>JAMFST010001338.1 GCA_026225435.1 Labilithrix luteola | reverse complement strand
CGTCGAGGCCAATCACTGCCCCGCGCTGCTCCACGACGGCCCTTATCCGTGGAAGCTCAAGCGGCGCGTCGCCGGTGAGACCGGACATTTGAACAACCTGCAGGCCGCCGACCTGGCGGAGCGGATGCTGGGCGGGCGGCTCTCGCGGCTGGTGCTCGGGCACCTGTCGCGCGCGAACAACGATCCGGAGCTGGCGCTGCAGACGGTGCAGAGCCGCGTCGCCCGTCGCCTCCACGTCGAGGTGCTTCCGCACGGGGCGCCGCGGCGCTTCGACCTGACCGACCCGGTCCCCGGCCGTGCGATGCGCCAGATGGGCCTCTTCGCGTAGTTTGGCCTCGCCCGACGGCTACCTCAGCCGTTCTGCGCACTTCACGCGCTGCGGCGTGGGGCATCTGCTAAAGGGCGCGGCGTCATGACCGAACCCCGCATCGTCCACTGCAAGAAGCTCGGCAAGGATCTCCCTGGCCTCGCGAAGGCGCCCTACAAGAACGACCTCGGCAAGCGCATCTACGAGGAGATCTCCAAGGAAGCTTGGGACATGTGGGTCAAGGACTCCGTGAAGTACATCAATACGTACCGGGTCGACGTGACCGAGTCCGCGGGGCTGAAGTTCATGCTCAAGCAGTGCGCGGTCTACTTCGGCTTCGAGGAGGGTGACCTCGCGCAGACGGCCTTCGTGCCGGCCGCTGGCGGCGGCGCGCCCGATCCCCACGCGGGCCACAACCACGCTCCCGGCGAGGGACACGATCACGATCACGAGCCGAAGGCTGGCGGATGACCGCATCGAGTCAGCCGGCGGCTCTCGCGCTGGGCGTCACGGGTTTCGCCTTCGCGGATCTGTTCGAGCCCACGCGGCTCGGTGATCTGACCGAAGCTTTCGATCGCTGGCTCGAGGCGTCGTCGCCCGAGCTGTTCGCCGCGCTCACCAGCTACCGTCGCGATCACGCGACCATCGGCGACGTGGCGCGCAGCGAAGCGCTGGTGAAGATCGCGCCGCAGGTGAGCGCCTTCGTCGCCAAGCTGTTCGGCGTCGAGGCGGAGGTGGAGGAGATGCGGCGCGACGTCGCGCTGCGCGAGCCCCTGTGGGCCTTCCGCCGCGAGTTCGTGAAGAAGCGCGTGCTCAAGGCCGACGCGGGCAAGGCGTTCCGCACCGCGCTGACCGCGCAGGTGGAGGAGCAGCTCGAGGATCGCGCCAGCTTCGCGCGTCGCTCGGTGGACGTCGACGCGCGCGCGGTGGCGCAGGCGGCGATCGCGGCCACGCTCGGCCATGTCACCGGCGCCGACGAGGAGCTCGACGTGGCCCGCGGTGGCCTGCGGCTCTTCGAGATCGAGGACACGGCGCGCAAGGTGGAGAAAGGCGGCGGGGCGCAGTGGACCGACGAGCTACGCGCCCGGGCGGCCACGGTGCACGCGGCGCTCTACGCCGACGGCGAGTCGCGCGCGGTGGTGACGGATTCGCTCGGCGAGCGGGGGGAGAGCCCGGACCTGGCGGCGGACGCGCGGGCGGTGGCCTTCGCGCTGGAAGCGCTCGAGGCGTGGCTGGCGCAGCGGCGCGGCGATCTCGGCGACGTGGCCCACAAGTGGTCCTCGCTGCGGGCGCCCAAGACGCTCGATTACAACCACCTCGTCGAGCTGCGCCGGCCGGAGCCGGTGGATCGTCCGGAGCTGTTCGTCGGCGACGAGCGACGCGAGCGCGGCGGCTTTGCCCTCACCGATCGCCGCGGCAGCGCGCGCCTCGTCGAGGAGGAGATCGACTACTGCCTCTTCTGCCACGAGCGCGACAAGGACTCGTGCTCCAAGGGGATGCACGACAAGCCGGCCAAGCCCGCGGCGAAATCTGCCGCTGGCGCCGCGCCCACCGTTCCGCCCGATCGCCCGTCCAACCGCGATCTGTCGCCGACCGCGGCGCTGAAGAAGAACCCGCTCGGCGTCGCGCCCGCCGGCTGCCCGCTGATCGAGAAGCTCTGCGAGTGGCACGCCATGCGTGAGCGCGGCGTCGTGCTCGCGGCCATGGCGCTGGTGGCCCTCGACAACCCCATG
>JAMFST010001337.1 GCA_026225435.1 Labilithrix luteola | reverse complement strand
GCCTTCCTTGAGCACCGCGAGCTGCTCGCTCAGCTTCGCCTGTTTGGCGTAGGCGTCGGCCAGATCCATGCGAGCCACCTTCGCGCGCGTGTCGGCCTCGTGCGCCGCATACCACTCGGTGCGGATGTCGGCGAAGGCGCGGAACCAGGCCGGGTCGAGGAAGCGCTCGTTCATCCAGCGATCGAGGTTCTCGGTGGTCACCTGGGCGTACTCGATGCGCGTGGCGTCGTGCCAGCGCTCGATGATCGGCACCACCGCGCGCGACCGTGGCGGCGCGCTCACGCGGAAGCGATGGAACGAGGCGGTCTCCTCGAAGGGCTGCGCGCCGGCGGGATCGAAGCTGTGCCCGGTCATCTTGGGCAGCTCGACGATGACCTCGGTCTCCTCGGCGTGGTCGTTCTCCACGTCGACGCTGTGGTGCTCCTCGCGCCGGTGCTCCTCGAAGAGCGCCTCGGGGCTCAGACGGACGCCGTTCACCACCCGCCGCGTCTCCGAGCGGCGCTTGCAGCGCACCCCGAGATCCTTGGCGAACCCGAGCTTCACCTCGGCGCCGCGCGCGCTGTACGGCACCATCGCCTCGCCGGCGTAGACGTTCTCGTCGTAGAGCACCGCCGCCCCCTCCTCGAGCACCGCGCCAGTGCCGTTGGCGAAGGTGAGCACCAGGTCCGGGTTGGGCGCCGCGCCCGCGCGCCAGATCCGCTCGCGCCGCGCCGGCAGCTTGCTGGTCAGGAGCGGCACCATCGCCGAGCCGCCTCGCCGCAGCGAGATGCGCGGTCCGATGCGGTACTCGAAGAGCTCCCCGCGATCGGCGTGGATGGCCGCGCTGTCGGCGCTCGCCGCCGCGGTCATCGAGCGGGACGGCGAAGGGGCAGGCGCGGCGAACGGAGGCGGCGCCCCTCCGCCGAAGCCACCGCCCGGCGCGCTCATCGACGGTGCCATCGCCGGTGCCGGTGGCGGCAGCGGTGCGCGCTCGAAGCTCGACGGCGCCGCGGCGGCCCGCGAGGTCTCCTCGACCATCGTGCGGCGCACCGTCTTCGGCGTGTACAGGTCGATGACGAAGCTCACCGGCTGCCCGGTGGTCAGCGTCAGCTCGAGGTCGTCCAGGTCCTCGTCCGCCGGGTTGTGCACGATCCCCCAGGCCATGACGGTGACGCTCTCCGTGAGCGCCTTCTCGCGCACCAGCCGGTACGACACGCGCCAGGCGGGCGCCGGGATGACGTAGGAGACGCGCACGTCCTCGGCGCGGCCTTCGAGCGCCACGCGAATCTTCCGCGCGGCGCCGGCGTTGGCCGCGCGCTGCCGGTCGAGGACGAAGGCCAGGTCCGCCTTCGCCGTCTCGTCCCGCAGCTCGATCGACTGCGCGCCGTCGAGATCGACCATCTTGATGGAGCCGTCGGCGGCGCGCAGCGACACGCGCGTGCGCTCGCCGTTCTTCCCGGCGGACTCGCGATCGATCCCGACGATGTCCCCCTCGAAGCGGATGCCGCCCGTCTCGATGGCCACCGCGCGCCCGCGAAAGGCGCCGAGGAGCGCGTACATCGACGAGCCGAGCGGCAGATCGAGGTTGCGCTCGGCGAGCGCGTGGCTCGGATCTTCCGGTTTGTCGAACCCCAGCGCCCCCACCGTCGCCGTGCTCGCCGGGTCGGCCACCCAGACGGTGAGCGACTTGAGCACGTCGTTCATCTCGTCCGTCTTGAACGACAGCTCGAAGTCACCGGCCGCCGGCCCGCCGCGCTCGACGTAGGCGACGCCGTGCTTGAACATCACCATGCGCTGCACGCGGGGCACCACCTGGGGAATCGGCATGGCCTACCTCAGCTCGCCACGTTCACGCCCGCGCCACGAACTGCGCCGGAACCCAGCCCTGACCGGCGGGGCCGGTGCACAGGTAGTGCCCCTGCTGCTCCTGCATCACGGTCGCGAGGTGACGGCTCCCGTCGGGCGCCGTCACCACCACCTGGGTCCCCGGCGTGAACGGTCCTTGCTGTATCTGGGGCTGCATCTGCGGCGGCGCACCGTATGGGTGCTGCTGCTGCGGCATCTGCATCGTGGCGGCGTACTGCTGCTGCGGTTGCTGCGGCGCCCCGAACCCACCCGGCGGCTGCTGTTGCTGCGGAGGCCCGCCGTACTGCGCCGCCTGCTGGTGCTGCGAGTCGTACGACGGTTGCGCGGGCGGCAGCTGCGCGGCGGGCGGCGGCGGCGGCGCCATCTGCGCAGGCGGCGGCTGGCCGGGGAGCGCCACCTGGTTCCCCAGCTGGCCCGACATGAGCAGCTGCGGCACCTGGTTGAAGAAGTCCTTCGTGCCCGAGATGGTCTTCATCCCCGGCGCGATGTGCAGCAGGCGCTTCGTCCCGTTGTTGAAGGTGAAGCGCATCCACTTGTTCTGCAGGAACCCGCCGGTCTTCACCTGCATGATGCTGCGGACGTCCCACTCCTCGACGCCGAGGTTCATCAGCTTGAGGCCGCCCCACGCCTTCGGCTTGGTGGTGACGAGGATCATGCGGCGGTTGGTGAGCACCACGAAGTAGTGCGTCGTCAGCAGCGCGCCGAGGATGGCGCCGAGCAGCAGCGCCTGCAGCCAGACGTTGGGCGCCTTGCGCATCGTCGACGCGAACAACACCTGCTCCCCCGGCGTGAGCATCGGGGTCACCTGCGACATCAGGTACTGATCGGTAGCGTTCACGAGGCCTCCTCGACGACAGTGACGAACGCACCACCGTATCAGCGCTGCTCGCACG
>JAMFST010001336.1 GCA_026225435.1 Labilithrix luteola | reverse complement strand
CCCCGCCCCCGAGCCGCCGATGTTCCCCTTCACCATCAGCGGGAAGCGCAGCCCGCTCGCGACCCGCGCCACGTCGGCGCGGCGGTGCACCACCCGCGTCGCCGGCGTGTCGAGGCCGAGCGAGCGAAAGAGCGACAGCTGCCGCGCCTTGTTCGCGTCGATGGCCAGGACGTCGGCGCCGTTGATCACGCGCGCCCCGGCCGCGGCCCAGTGCGCCAGCAGCGCCTGCGTGTAGAACGTGGCGTGCTCCGCCTGGCGGAGGAACGAGGACATCGCCAGCCGGTTCAGCACCACCGGCGCCGGCGCGGAGAGGTCCTCCGGGTCGAACGAGTGATCCTGGATGGCGAGCTTCGCGTAGCTCACGCCGCGGCGATCGAGCGCGCGGAAGAGCGGCTCGAACCAGGCGGGGTGCTCGAAGTAGACGGCGAGATCGGGCATCGACGGCGGAGCCTACGCGACCGCCGACCCGCTGTCCTGCGACGCACCTCTGCCCTAAGGTACCCAGCTGATGGCCATCCCGATCGATACGCCTCTTCCTGGCGCGGTTCAGCTTCGCGCTCCCAGCCGGTCCACCTCCGTGCAGCGGCAGGACGCGCTCGATTATCACTCGCAAGGGAAGCCCGGGAAGATCGAGGTCGTCCCCACCAAGCCGTCGCTCACCCAGCGCGACCTGTCGCTCGCCTACTCGCCCGGCGTGGCCGAACCCTGTCGCGAGATCGCCAAGAACCAGGAGCTGGTCAGCAAGTACACCGCGCGCGGCAACCTCATCGGCGTCATCACCAACGGCACCGCGGTGCTCGGGCTCGGCAACATCGGCCCCTACGCGGCCAAGCCGGTGATGGAGGGCAAGGGGATGCTCTTCAAGAAGTTCGCCGGCATCGACGTCTTCGACATCGAGATCGCCGAGACCGATCCGGAGAAGCTGGTCGAGACCATCGCCCGCCTCGAGCCGACCTTCGGCGGGATCAACCTCGAGGACATCCGCGCGCCCGAGTGCTTCTACGTCGAGGAGCAGCTGCGCAAGCGGATGAAGATCCCGGTCTTCCACGACGACCAGCACGGCACGGCGATCATCACCGGCGCGGCGCTGCTCAACGCCTGCGAGATCGTCGGCAAGAAGCTGGAGGACGTGAAGGTCGTCTGCTCGGGCGCGGGCGCGGCGGCGGTGCGTTGCATGGAGCTGTGGGTCGGCCTCGGCGTGCGGCGCGAGAACATCCTCATGCTCGATCGCCTCGGCGTCGTCTTCACCGGGCGCATCGAGGAGATGGATCCCTACAAGGGGGCCTTCTCGCAGGACACCAAGATGCGCACCCTCGCCGAGGCGATCGTCGGGCGCGACGTCTTCGTCGGCCTGTCGGTCGGCAACGTGCTGACGGGCGAGATGCTCAAGACGATGGCCGGGCAGCCGATCATCTTCGCGCTCGCCAACCCCGATCCGGAGATCCCCTACGAGCAGGCGGTGGCGGCGCGGCCCGACGCGATCGTGGCCACCGGGCGGAGCGACTACCCCAACCAGGTCAACAACGTCCTCGGCTATCCGTACATCTTCCGCGGCGCGCTCGACGTGGAGGCGACCGAGATCAACGAGGCGATGAAGCTGGCGGCCACCCGCGCGCTGGCGCTGCTCGCCAAGAGCGACGTGCCCGATCGCGTGGCCGAGGCGTACGGCCAGGCGTCCCTCCGGTTCGGGCGCGAGTACATCATCCCCAAGCCGTTCGACGAGCGCGTCCTCTACTCGGTGGCGCCGGCGGTGGCGCAGGCGGCGATGACCAGCGGCGTCGCCCGCAAGACGATCGACCTGCTCGAGTACCGGGAGAAGCTGCAGAACGCGCTCTCCCCCACCCGCCTGGTCGCGCGACGCATCTTCGCCATCGCCAAGAGCGCGCAGAAGCGCATCGTCTTCCCCGAGGGGGAGAACGGGCGGATCATCAAGGCGGCGACCATCGCTCGCGACGAGCAGATCGCCATTCCCATCTTGCTCGGTCGTCCCGAGGTCATGACGGCGAAGGCCGCCGAGCTGGACCTCGATCTGAGCGGGATCACCCTCGTCGATCCGCCGTCGTCGCCCGACCTCGAGCGCTACATCGAGACCTACTGGGCGGCGCGGCGACGCAAGGGAGCGACGCGCT
>JAMFST010001335.1 GCA_026225435.1 Labilithrix luteola | reverse complement strand
GGTCAGTCGCATATTCTTCAGCGTCGCCGCGGCCAACACCAACGACGCGCTGCAAGCGATCAAGACGCGCATCGCACCGAAGCTCTCGGAGCACAGCGACGCCGTCTTCCTCGACCCGAAGCTCTTCGCCCGCATCAAGGCGGTGTACGAGGCGCGCGCGAGCCTCGGCGCCGAGGAGCGCTGGCTCACCGAGCGCACCTACGAGGACTTCGTCCGCGCCGGGGCCAACCTCTCGGAGGCCGACAAGGACGCGCTGCGCGATCTGAACAAGAACGAGTCGGTCGGGACGACGTCGTTCTCGGAGAAGCTGCTTGACGGGACCACCGCCGGCGCGCTCGTCCTCGATGGCGCAGAGGAGCTCGAAGGGCTCAGCGAGGCGGAGATCGCGGCGGCGAAGGACGCGGCCACGGCGCGCAAGCTCGAAGGGAAGCTGGTGCTCACCCTGCAGAACACGACGCAGCAGCCGGAGCAGGTCGCGCTGAAGAACCGGGCCACCCGCGAGAAGCTCTTCGTCGCCTCGACGCTGCGCTCGGAGCGCGGCGACGCCAACGACACGCGCAAGACGATCCAGACGCTGTCGTCGCTGCGCAAGAAGAAGGCGCGCGTGCTCGGCTACCCGACCTACGCGGCGTACAAGCTGGCCGACCAGATGGCCAAGACGCCGGAGCGGGCCATCGAGCTGATGACCGACATGGTGCCGGCCGCGGTACAGAAGGCGCGCGGCGAGGCGGACAAGATGCAGGCGCTCGCCGACCAGGAGGCGGACCAGGCGGGGACGCCGCGCTTCGACCTCGCCGCCTGGGACTGGCAGCACTACGCCGACAAGGTGCGGAAGGCAGAGTACGCCTTCGACGACGCGCAGGTGCGGCCGTACCTCGAGCTCGATCGGGTGCTGAAGGACGGCGTCTTCTTCGCCGCCGGGCAGCTGTACGGCCTGCACTTCGAGGAGACGAAGGCCTTCCCCGTCTACCACCCGGACGTGCGCGTCTTCGAGGTGAAGGACGAGAGCGGCAAGGTGGTCGGCCTCTTCTACGGCGACTTCTTCAAGCGCGACAACAAGCAGGGCGGCGCCTGGATGACCGCCTTCGCCGTGCAGTCGAAGCTCCTCGGGTCGACGCCCATCGTCACCAACACGTGCAACTTCACCAAGCCCGCCGCCGGCGAGCCGGCGCTGCTCTCGTTCGACGAGATCATCACCATGTTCCACGAGTTCGGCCACGCGATTCACGGGCTGTCCTCGCAGGTGACGTACCCGTCGCTCTCCGGCACCAACGTGCCGCGCGACTTCGTCGAGTTCCCCTCGCAGTTCAACGAGAACTGGGCGACCGAGCCGACGGTTCTCGCCCGCTACGCCAAGCACTGGAAGACGGGCGAGCCGATGCCTGCCGACCTGCTCAAGAAGGTGGAGAAGGCGCGCCAGTTCAACCAGGGGTTCGCTACCAGCGAGTACCTGTCGGCGGCGCTCATCGACATGAGCTGGCACACGCTGCCGGCCGACGATCACGATCCGGACGTGGACGCCTTCGAGAAGACGGCGCTGGCGACGTACGACATCGCCAACCCGCTGGTGC
>JAMFST010001334.1 GCA_026225435.1 Labilithrix luteola | reverse complement strand
GGCGGTACGAGATCGCCACCTCGATCCCGATGAGGACGAAGAAGAACGGGATGGCGAGGGCGACGAGCTTCGTGTCCATGACGGATCGCGCGGCGGGGCGCGCTCCTCCACGGTAGCGCCGGACGCGTCAGCATGCTCGCCCGGCGCGCTCGACCAGCTGTCGTCCCGCCGCACCTTCGGCGTCACCCCGACGCGCTACTTCCCTTCCACCGCCGCGATGTGACGGACGATCGCCTCGTTCACCGGCCCGGCGTGGGTGATCGGCGCCATGTGCCCCGCCCCGGGGAAGCGCTGCAGCGAGGCGTGCGGGAGCGCCCCGGCGAGCGCCTCGACCACCCGGCGCTCGATCCCCGGGGAGGTCTCGCCGGTGAGGAACAGCGTCGGCGCGACGACGGTGGCGTAGGTGGCGAGCGAGGTCGTGTCGGCGCTGAGCGAGCGCACCTCGTTGATCAGCTTCCAGCTCACCTGGCGAAACGCGTTCTTCGTCTCGTCGTTCATCTCCTTCCAGGCGCCGGCGCCGTTCCACCAGTCGACGAAGCTCTCGAGCCAGGTGTCGCTGACCTTTCCGCCGTCCCCTTCGGCAGCCGAGATGGCCCGCATGCGCGCAAGCTCGTGGTCCGCGTCGATCGCCTCGTCGACGATGCCGAAGGAGACCGGCTCGAAGATGGAGAGCGAGCGCACCAGCGCGGGGACCTCGATCGCCAGGAAGAGCGCGATCATCCCGCCGTACGAATGTCCAACCAGGTGAACCGGGCGACCGATGTCCTCCAGCAGCGCACGGACCATCGCGAGATCGGTGCGAAAGCTGAAAGGCTTGCCGTCCGGCCACGACGACGACTTGCCGTAGCCGATGAAGTCCGGCAGCACGACCACGTGCGTCGGGGCCAGCGCCTCCGCCAGCCGCCGCCACTGGCGCGAGGTGAAGCCGCCGCTGTGGAGCGCCAGCACCGGCGTCGCCTCCGCCCCGCCTGCAACCGCGCTCTTCATCTCGCGCACCTGGAGGGAGAGGTCACCGCGCGTGAAGGCGCGCTCCGTCTGTTCGATCGTCATATGACAATCATACTACAGACGCGGCGCGTGTCAGCCCTTCGTCAGGTCAGGGTCAGGTCTTCGGCGCGAAGCGGATCTTCAGCTCGCGCTTGAGCAGCTTACCGGCGGTGTTCTTCGGCAGCGCGTCGACGAAGTGGACCTCCTTGGGCACCTTGAAAGGGGCGAGGCTGAGCTTGGCGTGCTCGGTGAGCAGGGCCGCCTGCTCCGGGTTCCCCTGGATGCCGTCCACCAGCACCACCACCGCGGTCACCGACTCGATCCACTTCGGATGTGGCAGCGGGAAGACCGCCACCTCGCGCACCGAGGGATGGGTGAAGAGCGCCTCCTCCACCTCGCGCGAGGAGACGATGACGCCGCCGGTCTTGATGACGTCCTTCTTGCGGTCGACGATGGTGATGTACCCCTCCTCGTCGATGCGCGCGAGGTCGCCCGAGTGGAACCAGCCCCCTTCGAAGGCCTCGGCCGTCTCCTCCGGCTTCTCCCAGTACCCGAGGCACAGCTGCGGCGACTGGTAGACCACCTCGCCGATCTCCCCCGGCGCGACGTCCTTCATGTCGTCGTCGACGACGCGCATGTCGACGAAGGGGATCGCCCTCCCCGCCGACGCCGGCCGCGCCTCGTGCTCCTCGGGGCGAAGGACGGTGGAGAGCGGGCCGATCTCCGACTGCCCGAAGCAGTTGTAGAACTGGAGCGCCGGCAGCAGCGCGCGCAGCTTCTGCAGCACCGGCGTCGGCATGATCGAGGCTCCGTAGTAGGCCTTGTTCAGCTGCTTGGCGCGCGCCGGATCCTTCTCGATGAGCGCGAGCAGCGCGATCCACACGGTGGGCGCGGCGAAGAAGGAGTCGATCTCGTGCCTGGCCATGGCGTCGAGGACGAGCGCCGCGTCGGGCGACTCGAGGAGCCAGTTGGGCCCGCCCATCATCAGCGACGGCATGAGGAAGACGTGCATCTGCGCCGAGTGGTAGAGCGGCAGCGCGTTCAGCTGGCGCTCCTTCGCGCGCACGTCGAGCGCCATCGCCGACGAGGCGTAGTGATGGAGGAGCGCGCGGTGCGTGAGGATCGCCCCCTTGGGCTCGCTGGTCGTCCCGGAGGTGTAGAGCAGCTGCGCGAGGTCGGTGTCCGCGAGCTCCGCGGTCGCCTTCTCCGTCTTCGCCGTCTGCCGCGGGGCGTCCTCACGCCTCGCCCAGGCGAGGACGTCGCGCTCGCTGGCGCCCGCCTTCGAACGGAGCGAGCCACGAAGCTCGACCGGGTGCCCGCAGCTCTCCACGGCGCCGAGGAGCGCGTCGTCGGCGAAGACCATGCGCGCGCCCGACTGCTCGAGCAGGTACGACAGCTCGCGCCCGACCAGCGCGAAGTTCACCGGCACGTGAACCAGCCCCGCCTTGAGCACGCCGAGCCACAGGAGCACGTAGGCGTCGGAGTTCTTGCCGAAGGCGGCCACGCGGTCCCCCTTCTGCAGCCCGAGCTCCAGCAGCTGCACCGCGACCCGGTCGCTCCCCTCGTCGAGCTGGCGGTAGGTCCAGACGCGATCCTCGAACGTGAGCGCCATGGCCGCCGGCACGCGGCGGGCGGACCGCCTGATGAGGTCTCCAATGGTGCTGCGGGTCGTCGCGTTCATGGTTTTTATAGTATCGAGAAACCGTGACGACTCCGCGCGAAGAACACCTCTTTCAGCCCGCCGAATGGGCCCGCCACTCGGCCTGCTGGCTCGCCTGGCCGAGCGCCGCCGACCTCTGGCTGGAGAACCTCGAGCCGGCCCGCACGGCCTTCACCGAGCTGGCCCGCGGCATCGCCCGCAGCGAGCGGGTCGAGCTGCTGGTGCCCACCGCCGAGGACGAGGCGTCCGCGCGAGAAGCGCTCGTCGGGGCCGAGGTGCGCCTTCATCGCGTCCCCTTCGGCGACATCTGGCTGCGCGACACCGCGCCGATCTTCGTCGCCTCGTCGAGCGGCTCGCCCTCCCTGGCCGCGGTTCGCTTCGGCTTCAACGGGTGGGGCGGAAAGTACGTCCTCGACCACGATGACGAGGTCTCGGCGCGCATCGCCGAGGCGAGCGGCCTGCGCACCTTCGTCGCGCCGCTGGTCCTCGAAGGCGGCTCGGTCGACGTCGACGGCGAAGGGAGCTGCTTGACCACCCGCCAGTGCCTCCTGAACCCCAACCGCAACCCGGGGAAGTCGCTGGCCGAGATCGAGAAGGCGCTGGCGGACATGCTCGGCACGCCGCACGTGCTCTGGCTCGACGAAGGGCTGGCCAACGACCACACCGACGGGCACATCGACAACATCGCCCGCTTCGTCGCCCCCGGGGTCGTCGTGTGCATGGCGCCGTCGGGCGACGACGATCCCAACCGCGACGTGCTCGAGCGCATCGCCACCCAGCTCGCGGCGATGACCGACGCGCGCGGCCGCAAGCTCCAGGTGGTACGCGTGCCTGGCCCCGGCCGGGTCGAGGACGACGACGGCAAGGTGGTGCCGGCCAGCCACGTGAACTTCTACCTGTCGAACGACGGCGTCTTCGTCCCTACCTACGGCACCGCCTCGGCGGACGAAGCGGTCGCGGCGCTCGGTCGCCTCTTCCCGACCCGCCGCGCCCAGGGGATCGACGCTCGCGCGATCCTCAGCGGCGGCGGCGCCTTCCACTGCATCTCGCAACAGGTGCCGGAAGTGGTTACCAAGGGGGCGTCATGAGCTCCGCGACCAAGCCCATCTTCGCCGCCATCCAGTGCCCCCTCGGCGACAGCCGCGAGGGCAACGTCGCGCGCGTCACCGGGCACGTGCGCGCCGCCGCCGCCAAGGGGGCCAACGTGGTACTTCCGCCCGAGCTCTTCGAAGGGCCGTACTTCTGCCGCCATGAGGACGAGAAGTTCTTCAGCTGGGCGCGCCCGCTGGAGGGGAACCCGACCATCGCCCACTTCGCGAAGCTCGCGAAGGAGCTGGGCATCGTCATCCCCGTTTCGTTCTTCGAGCACGCGGGGCAGGCCTATTACAACAGCATCGCCATCGTCGACCGCGACGGGCAGACGCTCGGCCTGTACAGGAAGAGCCACATCCCCGACGGCCCCGGCTACGAGGAGAAGTTCTACTTCCGCCCCGGGGACACCGGCTTCAAGGTCTGGAAGACGGCCTTCGGCACCCTCGGCGTCGGCATCTGCTGGGACCAGTGGTACCCCGAGACGGCGCGCTCGATGGCGCTGCTCGGCGCCGACATCCTTTTGTACCCCACGGCCATCGGCTCCGAGCCGCACGATCCGTCGCTCGACACGAAGGACCCGTGGCAGCGCGTCATGATCGGCCACGCCGTCGCCAACGTGATGCCGGTGGTCGCCGCCAACCGCATCGGCACCGAGGAGGGGCAGGTCTTCTACGGCTCGAGCTTCATCGCCGACCACCGCGGGGACAAGGTCTCCGAGCTCGGGCGGACCGAGGAGGGCGTGGTGCTCGCCAGCTTCGATTTCGAGCAGCTGAGGAAGACCCGCGCCGCCTCGGGGTACCACTGGTCCCAGCAGATGCCGACGCCGAGCCGACCGAAGCGGGTGTCCCAGACCTTGAAGCCGGTATCGCCGGGGCGGAAATAGTACTTCTCCTGGTAGCCGGGGCCGTCGGGGATGTGGCTCTTGCGGTAGACGCCCATCAGCGAGCCGTCCGCGTCGACCATCACCAGGCTGTTGAAATAGTGCGGACCCTCACGCTCGAAGATCGAGATCGGCAGCACCACGCCCAGCTCCTGGGCCAGC
>JAMFST010001333.1 GCA_026225435.1 Labilithrix luteola | reverse complement strand
TGTGGACCCGCGTGCGCGTCGAGCTCGATCGCGCCCGCCTCGCCCGCGCGGAAGAAGACGCGCTCGATCTCGGTCTCGACGACCGCCTGGAGACCTGAACGAACGTGAGCACGCTGATGCAGACGCAGCCCCCCGCGCCGAGCGCGAGCCCCACCCCCGACTCCCCGGCCGACGGACGCGCCAGCGAGTTCCACGCGGTGCAAGGCGGCCCGGAGATGCGTAGCGGCGAGCAGCTGCTCGTCGAGGCGTACGCCCTCATCTGGCTCTTCCTCCTCGCCTGGCTGGTCGTCGTCTGGCGCAAGCAGAACGTGATCGGCGCGCGCCTGCGCGATCTCGAGGCGGCCATCGCCCGCGCCGACAGCGCCAGCGCGGCCAAGGACCGGGACTGACGTGGGCACCCCGACGCCGGAGCACTTCCTGTTCATCCCTGGTGTCCTGATGATCGGGATGGTGCTCGGCTACATCCTCGGGGGGAAGACGGCGCGCCAGGACATGGAGAAGCGCCGGCAACGGGCTCGCGAGTGAAGCGCGCTGCGCTCCTGGCCGCCGTCGTCACGTGCGCGTGCGGGGGGAGCGGGCGTGACGTGGTGCCCGAGACGCACGACGTGATCGAGGTCGGCGGCAGCGCCGGTGCGGGGGGAGCGGGCGCCACCGGCGCGGACGGAGGAGCCGGCGCCGACGGCTACCAGCACGTGGCCAAGCGACGCCACGGGGTGGTGGCGCTCGCGGAGGGGCGCGGCTTCGCGGTCGGCGAGGCCGAGCGCGGCGTCGACCAGCTGGCCGACTCCTTCGAGCAGTGCGCGACGGAGCGCCAGCGCGAAGGCAAGCTGGTGAACGGCGCGGTGCGCGTGGTCGCCCGAGTGAACGCCGACGGCAACGTGGACGGCTGGACGGTCCGCGCCTCGCCCGGGGCGGCGGTCGCGGCGAACGTCCTGTTGTGCATCCTCGCGCCGCTCAAGGCGGAGAGCTTCGGCGCCGGCCCGCCGCGCGGTCTCGCCATCGAGAGCGACTGGGCACCGCGACCGTAGAAGCGATCGTAAAGCGAGTCTTAACCTGATCTTACGTGAGCCCCACATGGACCAGGGGACGGCGAGACCCGCGCCGGGGGGAAGACGATCCAGGGAAGCAGCGCGGCCGTAGCGCCACCATTTGGACATCGGCGCGGAGAAAATCGTGACATCCGCGTGGAGGGATCCGCTGGCACCATAGCTGCATTGAGGGTTGGTATGCGCACCCGCCCCTACCCCCTGGTGACCCGCCTCGCTGCCGCGTCCGCGCTCGTCGCGCTCGCCACGACGATCGGTTGCAGCTCGGGGTCGGGCGACACCAGCACCAGCGACGCCGCCCTCATCCCCATCCCCACGGCGGACCAGGGGCTGGCCGGCCAGTACGTTGCCGACGACAGCACCACGAGCGACTTCAGCTCGATCACGTTCGTCGACGACACGCGCTACATCCTCCAGCCGACGACCTGCCCCGACTCCGAGGATTGCCGCGAGCAGGGCTGGTACACGGTCAGCGGCGACGAGGTCTCCCTCCACGACGACCTGGGCGACACGGCGGAGGTCTACCCCCTGTCGGTCCTCTCGAGCGGCGTCATCCCCGCGCCCACCGCCGACGCGGGCACCGACAGCGGCGCGGGCGTCACCATCACCATGA
>JAMFST010000157.1 GCA_026225435.1 Labilithrix luteola | reverse complement strand
TGCTGTGCGCGGCGAGCGTCTTCGGCGTGTGGTTCACCAAGGGGGGAGTCGCGGCGGTGCTCGGCGGCGATGATCCGGCGCGGCGCCAGCGGGTGGAGACGGAGCTACGACGCTGCGAGGAGGAGCACTTCGTCTTGCCGCGCGTCGGGGTGCGCGAGGTCGAGGGGTCGCTGCGCTCGTTCTCCCACGCGCTCGTCCAGGAGGCGGCCTACACGCTGCTGACGGAGGACGAGCGACGCGACGCCCACGCGCGCGCCGGTTTCTGGCTGGAGACGCAGCCGGGGGCGGATCCCTCGCTCATCGCCTGGCAGTTCGAGCGCGCGCAGGAGACGCGCGACGCCTTCCGCTGGTACGAAGCCGCCGCGCGGGTGGCCTTGCGCGCGCGCGACGTCGAGCGCACGCGGCGACTGCTGGACCGGGCGCTCGCCTGCGATCCGCCGAGCGAGGAGCTCGCGCGCGTCCTCGTGCTCCGCGCCGAGACGGATTTTCTCCGCCACCAGACGGTCGACGGAGCGCTGGCGGCGACGCGCGCGCTGCGGACCACGGCGCCGGGGAGTCACACCTGGGTCACCGCCGCCGGCATGTTGATCGGCGAAGCGGGGGAGCGCGGGGACACCGCGCAGATCGCTCGGCTGACCGGCATGCTGCGCGAGCAGGCGCCGCACGGAGACGCCGTGGCGCTCCACGCCGTGTCGCTGTGTCGCGCGGCCGCGCAGCTGCTTCGCCTGGCCGAGCTGGGGAGCGATCGAGCGCTGGCGCGGTCGCTGACCGAGGCGGTGACCAGCCTCGATCTCATCGACCCGCTGGTGCTCGCCTGGCTCGCCCGCCTGCACGTCGCCTTCGACATGCTCGAGCAGCAGCACGAGATCGCCATCGTCGGTCAGTCGATGGCGGTGCGCTTCTTCTCCGCCGCCGGAGACATCCGCGGCGCCTGCCACGCGCGCATCTACCAGGCGTCGCTGCAGATCCTCGCGGCCGACTTCACCGGCGCCTCCGCCGAGCTCGACGTGGCCGAGCCGATGGCCAGCCGCACGGGCGCCGAGTTCCTCGCCAGCTGGGCCAGCTACGCGCGGGGGAAGATCCTCGCGCTCGCCCACGACCCGGTGGTGGCCCACGAGCACCTGGTGAAGGTGCGTGGCAAGCTCGCGGCCCACCCGCGGATCATCGCCGGCACCCACGTGTACTCGGCGCTGGCGGCGCTGCGCAGCGGCAACGCAGCGTGGGCGGAGAAGGAAGCGCGCGCGGCCCTGCTCGGCGACGGCGGGAAGAGGATGCGCGCGGTCGCGCTCGGAGCCCTGGCTCGGGCGCTGGTGGCCAAGGGGGAGCCGGAGCACGCGCTGGTCGAGTCGACCGAGGCGTTGCGGCTGCTGACCGTGCCGGGAGAGCTGGCGGAGAACGAGCCGGTGATTCACCTGGGCGCCTGCGAGGCAGCGCTCGCCTGCGGACGCGACGACGAGGCGCGGGCAAGGGCGCGCGTGGCGCTCGATGGGCTCTCGGCGGTCGCCAAGAACTTCTCCACCACCGCCGGGCGCGAGCGTTTCCTTTACGGCATCGATACGCACGTACAGACCCTGCAGCTCGCGGCGCGCATGGGGATCGGCACGGTCGATCTATGACGGCCGGTGTAGAGTAAGGTCCCTCTCGTGGCACGCGACACCGACCCCGGCGAGCGCAAGGAGTCGCTCGACACGCAGCTCTGGACCACGCGCGGCGATCCGCGCGAGGCGACCGTGCGCCACTTCTTCCTCGACCTGTTCGACGGAGAGACGACGCGGCAGACGTTCGAGAACACCGCGCCGCGCTGCTCGGTCGGCTCGGGCACGGGCAACGACGTCATCCTCGACGACCCGACGGTCTCGCGCTTCCACTGCGAGATCCAGACGGACGGCTCGGGCGCGCGCATCCTCGACCTCAGCAGCCGCAACGGGACGCTGCTCGACGGGGTGCTCGTGCGCGACGCCTACCTGCGGGCCGGGAGCGTGCTGCAGCTGGGGCGCGTCTCGCTGCGCTTCCGCCCGGCCGAGCACCGCACGCCGCTGCCGGTCTCGTCGCGCACCGAGCTGGCCGGTCTGGTCGGTCGGTCGGTGGCCATGCGCGCCTGCTTCGCCATCATCGAGCGCGCCGCCGCCAGCGACGTGGTGGTGCTCGTCGAAGGGGAAACGGGGACGGGCAAGAGCCGCGCGGCGCGCGCCGTCCACCAGCTGAGCGCGCGATCCGCGGCCCCGTTCCTCACCGTCGACTGCGGCGCGATCCCGGCCAACCTGCTCGAGACCGAGCTGTTCGGGCATCGCAAGGGGGCCTTCACCGGCGCCATCGAAGACCGGGTCGGTGTGTTCGAAGGGGCCGAAGGGGGCACCGTCTTCCTCGACGAGATCGGGGAGCTGCCGCTCGACGTGCAGCCGAAACTGCTCAAGGCGATCGAGGATCGCGAGGTCCGGCGCGTCGGCACCAACCAGTACCGGCCGGTCGACGTGCGCCTGATCGCCGCCTCCAACCGGGACCTGCGCGCCGAGGTGAACGCCGGCCGCTTCCGCGCGGACCTCTTCTACCGCCTCGCGGTGGTGCGCCTCACCCTCCCGCCGCTGCGCCAGCGCCCCGACGACATCGCGCCCATCGCCGAGCGCCTCCTCGGCTCGCTCGGCGCGCCGGCGGAGGACACCGCCAACCTGCTGAGCCCCGCCTTCCTCGCGCGGCTCGAAGCCTCCAGCTGGCCGGGCAACGTGCGCGAGCTGCGCAACCACCTCGAGCGCTGCCTCGTCTTCCACGACGCGATGGTCCCGGTGCACGAGGTGACCGACGCGGAGAGCGAAGGCGATCGCGGCGCCCCCCGCATCGATCCCCGCAGCTCGTACACCGACGCGCGACGGCGGGCGCTCGACGGCTTCGAGCGAGCCTACGTGAAGGCGCTGCTCGAGCTGCACGGCGGCAACGTCTCGCGCGCCGCCGAGGCCGCCGAGCTCGACCGCGCCTACCTGTACAAACTGATGCGCCGTCACCGCGGCTCCAAGGGCTAGCGCTCCCTTCGTGGACAACCTCACGCACGGGTTCGTCGGCGTCCTCCTGGCCGAGAGCTGCCTGCAGCTGCGCGCCCGCCGTTCGCCGGTGAGCGCGCGGTTGCGGCTGGAGACCTTCGCGCTCGCGGTCATCGGCAACAACCTGGCGGACACCGACATCGCCTACGCGCGCGCCGTCGGCGGCCAGGCGGTGGGCTACCTGCTGCAACACCGAGGCTTCACCCACACGGTGCCCGTCGCGCTGCTCTTCGGCGTGCTGATGATCGCCGTGGTGGTCGCGCTTCGGCGACGCGCGCACGAGCCGGCGACCCGCGGGGAGCTGGGCCTGCTGGCGACCGTGGCGCTCCTCTCCCCGCTGCTCCACATCGCCATGGACTTCTGCAACAACTACGGAGTCCACCCGTTCTGGCCCATCGACAGCCGCTGGTTCTACGGCGACACGCTCTTCATCGTCGAGCCGACGCTGTGGATCGCCATCCTCGCCC
>JAMFST010001332.1 GCA_026225435.1 Labilithrix luteola | reverse complement strand
GCTGGCCTCGGTCGGCCGCGGCGAGGCCAAGCGCATCGCCGATCAGGTCCCCGGCCTCACCGCGGTGCTCGTCGGATCGACCGGCAGCGCCGGCGACGTGAACACCAAGCCGCCGCAGCCCGAGCGCATCGGCGACGTGCTGATCCTCGAGACCGGCAACCACCTGACCACGCTCGGCGTGCTCGATCTGTACATCCGCGACGGAGGCAAGCCGGGCACCTTCGCCGACGGCACCGGCCTCGAGCTGGCGCAGAAGCGCGCCGAGCTGCAAGCGCGCATCGACGAGCTCCACCTGCGTATCTCCGCCTGGGAGCGCGACAACACCATCGCCAAGACGGATCTCGACGCCCGCAAGGCGGACCTCGCCAGGCTCGAAGCGGACAAGGCCGCGCTCGACGTTCGCCCCGCGCCGCCGGAAGGGAGCTTCTTCCGCTACGCCAGCAAGGAGGTGCGCGACAACATGGGGCGCGACCCCAACACCGCCGCGGCGATGCTTGCGTATTACAAGGAGATCAACCAGAGCAACAAGGTCGCCTTCGAGAACCGCCTGCCTGCGCCGCACGACGCCAAGTCGCCGGGCTACGTCGGCATCGAGGCGTGCTCCAACTGCCACGACGAGGCGCGCGCGGTCTGGGACAAGACCGCGCATGCGCACGCGTACAAGACGCTCTCCGACGAGTTCAAGGAGTACAACCTCGACTGCGTCGGCTGCCACGTCACGGGCTACGATCTGCCGGGCGGCTCCACGGTGAGCCACGTGGAGAACCTCAAGGACGTCCAGTGCGAGGTTTGCCACGGCGCCGGCTCGCTCCACGCGGCCAAGCCGGAGAAGGTGGCCATGCCCATCCCCAAGCCGACCGCGGATTCGTGCCTCGGCTGCCACCACGCGCCGCACGTGGAGAACTTCGACGCGGCGGCGAAGATGGCCTCGATCCTCGGGCCGGGGCACGGACAGAAGAGCGACGGCGGGGCGAAGTGAACCGATGAAGACCCTCGGCCTCATCGGCGGAACGACCTGGCACTCGACGCTCGAGTACTACCGCGCGCTCAACCAGGGGGTGAGCGAGCGGCTCGGTGGATTGAGCTCGGCGCAGCTGCTGCTCCATTCGGTGAACTTCGCCGAGTTCCTCCCGGCGACCGACGAGGCCGGGTGGCAGGACCTGGCGCGGCGCTTCGGGGACATCGCCGCGCGGCTCGAAGGGGCAGGGGCGGACGCGATTCTCCTGTGCGCCAACACGCCTCACCTTGTTGCCGGCGAGGTGCAGGCGCGCGTGAAGGTGCCGCTCATCCACATCGCCGATGCGACAGCCGAAGCCATCGCCCGCCGCGGCATCGACAAGGTGGTGCTGCTCGGTACGCGTCCGACGATGGAGCAGACCTTCTTCACTTCGCGCCTCGAGAAGCGCGGAATCACCGCGCTGGTCCCGGGTGAAGCGGATCGCGCGATGATCCACGCGACCGTCTTCGAGGAGCTCGGGAAAGGGATCTTCACCGACGAGAGGCGGCAGGCGTTCCGCCGCGTCATCGACGGGCTGGTGGAGCAGGGGGCGCGAGGGGTGATCCTCGGCTGCACCGAGTTCCCGCTGCTCCTCAAGGCGGGGGACTGCGCGGTGCCGATGTTCGACACCGCGGCGCTGCCGTGGTGGCGGCGCTCGATTTCGCGCTCGGGGCGTGACCTCGCTGCGTCAGGGGGGCTAGACCTGGGCGATCCCTCCATCCACGAACAGCTCCGCGCCGTTCACGAAGCTCGACTCGGCGGAGGCGAGGAACAGCGCCGCGGCGGCCGCCTCGTCGGCGTGACCGATGCGGCCCAGCGGGAT
>JAMFST010001331.1 GCA_026225435.1 Labilithrix luteola | reverse complement strand
GACGCCCAGTCGGAGGTGATCTTCAAGGAGGTCAACGAGGCCTACCAGGTCCTCTCCGACGAGGAGAAGCGGTCGATCTACGATCGCTTCGGCCACGAAGGGCTCCAGGGGGGCGCCGGCTTCGGCAACGTGGGGGACGTGTTCTCCCACATGCAGGATCTCTTCTCGGAGATGTTCAGCGGCGGCGGCGGCTTCGGCGGCCAGCAGCGCACACGTCGCGGCGGAGACCTGCGCATGCAGGTGCGCCTGACGCTCAAGGAGGCCGCCTTCGGCGTGAAGCGCGAGGTCGCCGTCCACGCGCCGTCGCGCTGCGACGACTGCAGCGGCACCGGCGCCAAGCCGGGCACCAAGCCGGAGACCTGCGCCCAGTGCCGTGGTCAGGGGCACGTCTCGTCGTCGCGTGGCTTCGTCATGTTCACCAGCCCGTGCGGCAAGTGCGGCGGGCAGGGGACGCTGATCAAGAGCCCGTGCAAGACGTGCAGCGGCCAGGGGCTGGTGCAGAAGACGCGCACGGTGACGGTGAGCTTCCCCGCCGGCGTCGACTCGGGGCAGCGCATGCGGGTCACCGGGCAGGGGATGCCCGCGCCCGCCGGTCGTGGCGAGCCGGGCGATCTCTACGTCGAGATCGACGTCGAGGAGGACGCGCGCTTCGAGCGTGACGGCGTCGACCTCATCACGCGCACCAGCGTCAGCTTCACGCAGGCGGCGCTCGGCTGCGAGATCGACGTCCCCACGCTCGACGCCGACGAGCCGCTCAAGATCATGCTCCCCGCCGGCTCGCAGCCGGGCACCGTGCTCACGGTGAAGGGGCGCGGCGTTCCTCGCCTCGACGGTCGCGGGCGCGGCATGCTCGGCGTCCTCGTCCAGGTGGACGTGCCGGCCGCCAAGGCATTGTCGGCGCGCGCGCGTGAGCTCCTCCGTGAGCTCGAGAGCGAGCTGGCCCCGCCCGCCGTGTCGGCGTCTGCCTCCTCGCCTCCGCCGGCTGTTGCCGCTGGCGGCAGCAAGTAACCGCAGAACCACCGCAACCGAGCCTCGAGAGCCAACGGCGTGGACCGCGCGGATCTCGACGCCCTCCGCGCCAAGCTCGCCGCCACGCCGGCGATCCGGGCGACCGGGCGCGTCCTCGGGGTGACCGGCCTCGCCCTGCGCGTGGCCATCCCCGGCGCGCGCGTGGGCGACGTGGTCGAGGTCCAGCGTCGCGCTGCCGCCCCGCTCCTCTGCGAGGTGGTCGGCTTCGACGAGGGGGAGACGATCGCCATGCCGCTCGGCCCGCTCGCCGGCGTCGGCCTCGACGATCAGGTGCTCACCACCGGCGCCCCGCTCGAGGTCCGGGCGAGCCGCGCGCTCCTCGGTCGCGTGGTCGACGGCCTCGGTCGCCCCATCGACGGCGGCCCCGCGCTGACCGGCGGGCATCTGGTCCCCGTCGATCGCGATCCGCCCAACGCCCTCTCCCGCCGCCCCATCGATCGCCCGCTCACCACCGGCGTGCGCGTCCTCGACGGCCTGCTCACGCTCGGCGAAGGGCAGCGTGTCGGCCTCTTCGCCGGCTCCGGCGTCGGCAAGAGCACCTTGCTCGGCGCGCTGGCGCGCGGGGCCAACGCCGATTGCGTCGTCGTCGCGCTGGTCGGCGAGCGCGGTCGCGAGGTCGGCGAGTTCCTCGACCACTCGCTCGGCGCCGAGGGGCGCGCCCGCAGCGTGGTGGTCGTCGCCACCAGTGACGTCGCCGCCCTCGAGCGCCTCCGCGCCGCCCAGGTGGCCACCGCCTACGCCGAGCACTTCCGCGACCAGGGGGCACGCGTGCTCCTCCTGGTCGACTCGGTCACCCGCTTCGCCCGCGCCCAGCGTGAGGTCGGTCTCGCCGCCGGGGAGCCGCCGGCCCGTCGCGGCTACCCGCCCAGCGTCTTCGCCATGCTCCCTCGCTTGCTCGAGCGCTCCGGCCAGAGCGACAAGGGATCGATTACAGCTTTGTACACGGTGCTCGTCGAAGGCGGCGACATGGACGAGCCGATCGCCGACGAGGTGCGCGGCATCCTCGATGGCCACGTGGTGCTCGACCGCGCCATCGCCGCGCGCGGTCGCTACCCCGCGGTCGACGTCTCGGTGTCGCTCTCTCGCGTGATGGGGCAGGTGGTCAGCGCCGAGCACCGCGCCGCCGCCACCCGCTTCCGCGCGCTCGTCGCCGCCTACGAGGCGAAGCGCGATCTGGTCACCCTCGGCGCCTACGCCAAGGGGTCGGACAGGGAGCTCGACGAGGCCATCGCCCGGCTCCCGAAGATCGACGGCTTCCTCCGCCAGGACGTCCTCGAGCGGACCGACTTCGCCGCCACCGTTGCTGCGCTCGAGGCCGCTGTTCGCTAGCGCAATCGTTGGCGTGACGCTGTAAGCGCGAGCCTATGCCGGAAAGCGCGAAACACTCCCGACATGAGCGGTTGCGTACCCACATCGCCCGACTATGTAAGCGGTCATGCCTCGCGCCGCCTCGCTCGCCTCGGTTTCCCTCGCTGTCGTCGGCCTCGGTCTCGGACTCCTCGCCGGCTGTAGCGGCGCGCCCGGTGACGACGCCACGCAAGGCGCGTCCAAGCTCTCGGCGAGCGGCGCAGCCGACGCTTCCACGGCCGTCACCCTGACCTTCGCCTCGAGCGCCACCTGGACCTACGGCGCGTCCTCTCCGCTCGTCGCCGGCGACCAGGTCACCGTCTCCTGGGACTCGAGCCGCACCAGCTGCGTCACCACCGGCATGGGCAGCGGCCCCGCCTGGGGCACCACCGGGTACGCCATCCTCCCCGACGGCGCGCAGGTCTCGTTCCCCGCGGGCGGCCTCGAGCTGCAGAACGGCGGCACGCCCGGCTTCACCATACCCGCTGGCAGCGGCGGCGATCTCGCCGTGTGGTTCGAGTCGACGAACATCTACGGCTGCCACGAGTTCGACTCCAACGAGGGAGCGAACTTCCACTTCAGCGTCGCCGCCTCGGCCAACGCGCCGTCCTGGGTGGGCAGCGCCGACGCCGTCGTCGCGCGCGACACCTGCGGCACCGGCGCCTGCGACGCCGATCGCCACGATCTCTCCGCCGGCTTCACCTACGACACCTGGGCCCGCCAGCGCGCCGCCGTCGCCGAGGTGGAATTCCAGGCGTACGAAGCGGGCATCACCGACGACCCCAGCGCGAACCTCTGGCAGCAGCTCGACGCCGAGGTGCACTACCGCTTCGGCGGCTCGGGCAGCTACACGACCGCCTACGTCCTGCTCGAGGGCCAGGTCGGCAACAACGTGCGCTACGCCTGGAACCTCGAGCCGATCGATCCTCTCCCCGGGCAGGACGGCGGCGACGTCACCAGCCGGAGCGACTGCCCCGCCTTCGCGACGACGCTGTCCGCCGACGGGCAGTACATCCAGACCACCGCCGACTTCTGGTTCACGGTGAACGGCGTCGAGCTCCGCCCGTCCGCAGATAAGACCTTCAGCGGCACCTTCTCCAACTACGCCGCTCTGTACGCGCTCTGCAGCAGCCCGCGTTGACTCACGGAGCGTGCTAAGAGCGCGCGGCGATGACGGTGTTGCAGGTCGCGGATCTTCGCTACGGGTTTGCTGGCGATACGCTCTTCGAGAGCGTGACGTTCACCCTCGCGCTGGGGGAGCGGGCGGCGCTCGTCGCCCCCAACGGCGCGGGAAAATCGACCCTCCTGCGGCTCATCGCCGGCGAGATCGAGCCCGACCAGGGGACGGTCGTGCGCAAGCGCGACATCACCTTCGGCTACTACCGCCAGTCGCACGAGCTCGCCGCCAGCGGAGACGTGCTCGGCGCCTTCCTCTCCTGCTTCGGTGACGTGGTCGGCCTGCGGGCCGAGCTCTCCCAGGCGCAGGAGGACGCCGCGTCCGGCTCGGAGGAGGCGCTCGACCGGCTCTCCACGCTGCAGGACCGCTACCACCTGGCGCGCGGTGACGAGCTCGAACGCGAGGTCGGCATCCTCGCCAACAAGCTCGGATTCAGCGACGCGGACCTCGCGCGCCCGGTGGAGACGCTGTCCGGAGGCGAGCGCGGGCGCCTGCAGCTCGGCGTCGTCCTCGCGCAGAAGCCGGACCTGTTGCTCCTCGACGAGCCGACCAACCACCTCGATCTCGACACCATCGGCTGGCTCGAGAGCTACCTGGTCGGCTACCGCGGTGCGGTCCTCATCGTCAGCCACGACCGCGCCTTCCTCGACACCGTCGCCCCCGCCACGATGGAGCTCGGCGTCCGCGCGCTGCGCGTCTACCCGCTGAAGTACTCGGACTACTCGGTCGCCCGCGAGGAGGACATGGCTCGCGAGAACGCCGTCGCCGCGCGGCAGGAGGCGATGATCGCCAAGACCGAGGACTTCATCCGCAAGAACATCGCCGGACAGAAGACCAAGCAGGCGCAGAGCCGGCGCAAGATGCTCGACAAGGTCGAGCGCATCGACCGCGCCGAGGACGTGTGGAACACGGCGGAGAAGATCGTCTTCCGCTTCGCCCCGGCGAACCGCTCGGGCGACATCGTCCTCGATGCGCGCGGCCTTGCGGCGTCGCGCGGCGGTCGCGAGCTGTTCTCCGGCGTCGATCTGCTGGTCCGTCGCGGCGAGCGCATCGGCATCGTCGGCCCCAACGGCGCGGGCAAGAGCACCTTGATGAAGCTCCTCGCCGGGCGCGGCGCGCCGGAGGACGAGAGCTCGATCAAGCGCGGCACCAACCTGCAGGAGGGCTACTTCGATCAGCACCTCGGCCAGGTCGACCCCGCGCTCACCGCGGTCGACAACGTGCGGCGCGTACGCGGCGACTTCACCGTGGAGGCGGCGCGGCAGTACCTGGCGCGCTTCCGCTTCTACGGCGACGACACCTTGCGCGTGGTGAGCGGCTTCTCCGGAGGCGAGCGCACGCGCCTGGCGCTGGCCAAGCTGCTCCTCGAGCCGCGCAACCTGCTCTTCCTCGACGAGCCGACCAACCACATGGACATCCCGGCGGCGGAGATCCTCGAGGAGGCGCTGGTCGGCTTCGAGGGGACGGTCATCCTCGTCTCCCACGATCGCCGCTTCCTCGAGAAGACCACGACGCGGCTCATCACCGTGCGCGACGCCCACGTCGACATCTACCCGGGTGGGTTCCGCGACTGGTCCGACATGCGCGAGCGCGTCGAGGCCGAGGAGTCGGCGAAGCTGCGCGAGGAGAAGGAGCGCGAGCGCGCGGCGAGCAAGCGCGCCGAGTCGAAGAAGAACGAGGCGAAGGCGGCGGCGGCTCCGGTGGCGGAGAAGAAGGCCAGCTACGACCAGCAGCGCCAGGCGTCGCGCGAGCGGGAGAAGCGGGTCAAGCGCGTCGGCGAGCTGGAGAACTCCATCGCCCTCGGCGAGGCCGAGCTCTCCGTCCTGCGCGACAAGCTCAAGGGGGACCCGGGCGGCGACTGGGCAAGACTGGCGGAGTTGGCCACGAAGGAGCAGGCTCTCGCCAAGAGACTCGAGGCGATGATGAGCGAATGGACAAAGCTGTCGGAGGGGGCGTGATGAACGGTCGGACCTGGCTCGGGCGCGTGCTGTTCGTGAGCGCGCTGGCGGCGAGCAGCTCGTTCACTTCCGGCTGCAAGCACGGCGCGGCGGGCGCGAGCGGTGCCGGCGATGCGGGCGCGGCCATCGCTGCCGACGTCGTCGTCCGCGACGACAGCCAGGGGCTGCTGCTCACCTGGATCGACGACCACGGCGACTTCCACGTGGTCGAGTCGGTCGCCGACGTCCCGCTCACCGGGCGCGACACGGTCCGCGTCGTCGACCCCTCGCGCGAG
>JAMFST010001330.1 GCA_026225435.1 Labilithrix luteola | reverse complement strand
GGGGTGTCGGTGGAGACGGAGACGTTGGTGCCGTAAGGGCCACCGGGCGCGGCGAAGGCGTTGGCCAGCCGGGCGCGTGCCTGGTCGATGGTCAGCCGGCTGTCCCCGAGCGCGGGCGAGTGCACGCACACCAGGTGGAGCACCTCGGACGACGTGCGCGCGAGCGGCAGCGGCAAGAACGCGTCACCCAGCGCCTGGAACAGCGGCGCCACGTCGAAGCGCTCCCCGCGAGCGAGCCGGCGCAGGCCGCGCAGGCGGCGCACCCACAGCTGCGTCGGCCCCTCCATGGTCGCGTAGAGATCTTGCGACGCCGGACGGAAGAAGAAGCCGTGCGTCTCCATCGCGTGCGCCAGCTGCACGGCGCGATCGAGGAGCCGCAGCGCCAGGTCCAGCTCGACGTCGAGCACGGTGGCGAAGAGGAAGGCGCCGGGTGGCGACGGCGAGAGGACGAGGAAGTCGCCCCGCCGCGGATCTTGCCCGCGCTCGACCACCGTCGCCCCGCCGAAGGTGTCCGCCGTCCCGGCCTTGCCCAGCATCTCCAGCGCTTGCGCCTCGAGGTCGATGGCCATGGTGCTGCCCACCACGAGATCGCGCTCCCTGGCCGGGTCGCCCGGCGGCAAGCGCGTGTCGCGACCGCGCAGCTCGTCGCCGGCGGCGGCGATCACCTCGAAGGAGCCGACCTTCACGCCCCCCTCGATGAGCACCTTGCCGTCACGGCGCGCCGCTTCGAGGCGATAGCCGCAGGCGCGGCAGTAGCCCTCGCCGTCGTTGGCCAGCCGCTCGCCGCAGGCGCTGCAGCCCTCGCCGACACGGATCTTGAGCGTCGGAGTCTCGCCCGAGCCGAAAAGCTCGGCCTCGCTGGCGAGCGCCTCGCCGTCGAGATCGCAGAACAGCTCCGCATCCCCGTAGCTCGTTCCGCAGCGAGAACAGACTCTCACAACCGCCTCACCTCTCCCACGCTACTACGATCAGTAGCCAAGGACGCCGACCTGGTTCAGCGATCCGATGTTGCCATCGGTGCCGATGCCGCCCGGGGGGGTGACCGAGCTGACGCCGAAGGCCTGCCCGGCGGTCAGGTAGACCCCGACCGGGGCGATGCCGGGCTCGTTTCGGTCGACCAGAGGTACGCCCACGTCGAGGCGCACGGCGAGCCGCTGGAGCTGGGGGAACACGGCGCGAACTCCGCCGCCGACCGATTGTTTCAGGTTGATTCCGCTGAACGCGTCGAAGGCGTCGCCCGCGTCGTAGAAGGCGACGCCGGCGAAGATCACCTTGAAGATGTCGATCCCGCGGGTGCGCCACTCGACGTTGGCAGCGAGGAGATCCCGCCCGAGGAAGGCGCCGGTCGGGTAGCCGCGGATGCGGGTGTCGCCGCCGATGACCGAGGTGAGGTTCAGGTAATTGCGGTAACGGTCGAGCCCGTAGCCGTCGACCACCAGGCGCCCCGCCGGGGTCTTGGGGGAGACGAAGTGCACGTCGGCGTCGACGCGCCCGTCGGTGATCTCGTGTGTCTCGGCCTCGGTGGTGTTCTCCGCGTACACGCGGAACATCCCGTCACCGACCGGCCAGGTCTCCTGCACCGCGGCGTACGAGCCGAGAAAATCGCGCGACGAGCCGAGCGCGCTGATGACCGGGTAGACGCGCAGGTAGGTGTCGAGCCCGAGGCGAAAGTCCTCCTGCAAGGAGAGCGAATCGACGTCGTACAGGCGGAGAAAGTCGGTCTTGTAGTGGTGCCACTGGGCGAAGGGGCCGACCCGGGTATCGGAGACCGGCGCCTCGGCGCGGAGGAACTGATCGACGGCCGCGCCCGAGGGCGAGCTGCCGCTCCCGTCGCGGTTGTTGCTGGTCGGGTAGGTGTACGCGCGGACGTTCATCTCGAAGCCGAGGGTGAAGTCGTCCTTGTTGCGGATGCCGAAGGAGCGCGTGGTGGCGGCCGTCTCGGTGAAGTTCCGCTCGTTCCACTCCCAGGGGACCGTCTGGTTGCCGGCCGCGACGTACTGGGCGACGTCGGTGTTGATGTAACGGCGGGCCACGTCGACCACCCACGAGCTGCCGATTCCCCACGACCACTCGGTGCGCGTGGAGAAGAGCGGCCGCGCGATGTGCGCCGAGCCGGCGGTCCCCTCGGCCGAGCCCGTGTCGCGGTTGACGATGACGCTGGCGTCGGCGCCGAACACGAGCCGGTGCGCGTTGAAGCGCGGGGCCACGTAGCTGACCCCGTAGGAGGCCGACTTGGGGAGCTCCTGGAAGCTGGCGCTCACCGATTGCAGGGTGCCGGCGAGGTTGATCTCGGTGGTCTGGAGAGTGAGGAACTGCAGGCCCCCCTGGCCGATGCCGAAGTCCCAGTTCTCGCGCAGGCTCCACACGTCCTTGGTCACCACCAGGAGGCGCACGCGGTCGGGGCGGCTGCCGCGCTCGGCCTTCACCAGCACGACGCTGAACTGCGAGTACGCGCGCAGGTTGCGCTCGGTCTCGTCGGCCAGGCTCTGCTGGAAGGGGGCGTCCTGCATCTGCAGGATCTCGCGGCGGATGACCGACACGCGCGTCGTCGCGTGGAAGATGTCGACCCATTCGGGGAGCGGGTCGCGCTTGTCGATGACGTCGAAGCGCGCGTACTCGATGTCCTCGACGATCTTCCCTTCCGGCGCCGGATCGCGCGTCATGTGGTGATCGCGCTCGGCGATGGCCAGCGTCTCCTCCTCGTAGGGAGACAGGCCGTGGCTCACCGTCACCGGCGGCTCGTCGGCACGCGCGAGGCGCGAGATCGAGACGAGGACGGACGCCGACGCGAAGGCGAGCGGGAGGAGCGATCGGGGCATCAGGTCCAGGTCAGCGGGCGAACCGCGTTGGCGCGGTCGATGAGCTCGATCTTGCGGTCGCCGTCGACGAAGCGGGCGCAGGTGCGCAGCTCGTGCTCGGCGGCGCGGCGGAGCGCGCGCGGCTCCCAGGGGACGCCGAGGATCGCCTCGCCGCGGGTCTCGCCGCGCACCGTGGCGGCGGTGGCGAAGATGGTCGCGCGGAGCTCGTGCTTGGCGAGACCGTCGGCGAGCGGATCGAGCGCGGCGGCGGCTTCCCCGGCGTGCTCGAGATCCGAACGGGTCGGCGTGCCGCCGAGGTCCGAGAGGAGCAAGGTGGCCAGCGCGAGCTGCGCGGCGACGTAGCGGTGCGAGGTCGAGGGGACGCGGCGGTAGGCCTCGATGGCTCCGGCGCGATCCTTCTGCCGCTCCCGGCAGCGCCCGAGGCCGAGCGAGGCGCTGGCGAAGGAGGCGTCGGCACGCGAGACGCGCTCGAAGCAGGCGACGGCCGCGGCGAGATCGCCGGCCCCCCCTTCCCGTTCGTGGATCAACCCGAGCACATGACGCGGCGCAAGCTCGCCGGGGAGATCGGCGGCGAGCCGCTCGAAGTCCGCCAGCGCCTCGGCGGTGCGCTTCTCGACGAAGCGCATGCGCCCGCGGTACCAGCCCACGCGCCAGTCGGTCGGATCGGTCGCCTGCAGGGTCGCCAGCAGGTCCTCCGCCAGCGGAAAACGCGCGAGGGTGACGAGCTCGTCGAGCAGGCGCAGCTTCAGCTCCATCGACCCAGGCATCTCGACGACCGCGCGCGCGAACATCGAGCGGCGTCGCTCCGGATCGGCGAGCGCCGCGGCCGCGAGCACGATCGCCGCCCCCTCGTCGTCGCGGTCGACGCGCACGCGCGGGAAGCCGTCCGCTCGCCCGGCGCGCTCGTCGTCCCCCTCGAAGAGCGCGCTGTCGACGCGCTCGACACGGCCTCCGATGCCGCGCTCGTCCTTGCTCACCAGCCCGCGCATGACGCCGAGGAGCTGGCCGCGCATCTCGGCCGCGCTCTGGAAGCGCTCGTCGGGGTTGGCCCGCGTCGCCTTGAGGAGGAAGCGGTGGAGCGCGTCCTCCTGCGCGAAGAGCGGCACCTCGTTCGGCGGCGGGAGCGAGTCGGCGTAGCGCCCCTGGAAGTCGAAGGTCGCCACCAGCACCGCCAGCGCGCGCCCCACGCTGTACAGATCGCTGCGCGAGGTGGGCGCCTCGTGCGCCTCCGGAGCGATGTACCCGAGCGAGCCGTACACGTCGCCGTCGGTGGCGCCGGCGGGGCGCACCGCGCCGAGGTCGATGAGCTTCACCGTCTCGTCCTCGACCATCACGTTCTCGGGCTTGAAGTCGCAATAGACGAGGTCGAGATCGTCGAGGTAGCCGAGCGCCGGCAAGATCTCCCAGATGTACGCGCAGGCCTGCGCCGGGGGGAGCGGGCCGCCCGCCTCCTTGCGCAGGGTCATCAGCGTCTTGCCGTTGACGTACTCGAGGACGATGAAGCCCTCGCTACGATCGCCGGCCCCGCCGCTGCGCGTGACGAAGTCGTGGATGCCGACGATGTTCGGGTGCTTCACCGCGGCCAGGTACTCGCGCTCCTGCACCGCCACCTCGAGCATCTTCGGATCCTTCGAGTCGAGGAGCCCCTTCAGGATCACCCAGCGACCGAGGACGGTGTCGAGCGCGAGGTAGATCCAGCCGAGCCCGCCGAAGGCGACCGTCCCCTTGATCTCGTATTTTTCCGCCACGCGATCGCCGGGCGAGAGCGTGGGGAGAAAGGAGTACTCCTGGCCGCAGCGGGGGCAGAAGCCGGCCTCGCGGGAGAGCGGCTGGTCGCAGCTCGAACAGACGCGGCGCCGCGCCGGGACCTCGAAGGGGACCAGCGCGGCGAGCGGATCGCGCCGCGGCAAGGGGGGACGGGCGAGCGTGGGCGCGCCGAGGCGACGGCTCGCGCTGCGCTTGCTTCCGCGCGCGGAGAGCGTCGAGCGGGCGGAGACGGCGGCGGAGACCACGGGAGGACGCAGGGGCGACGGCGCGAGCCCACACGCCGTGCAGTACCCCTCCTCCACCACCCCCTGGCAACCCGCGTGCGCGCAGCGCTCCATCTCCATGATGCGGACTACGTGGGTCCAGCCACGAGATGCACCTCGCCGGAGACCAGCGGCCGGACGATTCCATCCGCGTCGCCGCGCACCAGCAGCCGCCCCTCGGCGTCGATCCCCATGGCCACGCCGGTGGTGCCGTCCTCGGTGCGGATCCTCTGACCGGCGAGCGAGTCGTGCTCGCGGAGGCGCGCTTGCACCAGGCCGAGCCCGCGCGAGAGCACGTGCTCGGCGTCACGATCGAGCCCGGCGAGGATGTCGGCGAGGATCTGTCCGCGGTCCGGTGGTGTGTCGGCGTGGAGAGCCACCGAGGTGGCGCGCGCGGCGATCTCCGGGGAGAAGCTGCGCGAGTGCACGTTGACGCCGAAGCCGACGATGGCCGCCTCCACCTTGCCACCGGAGATGGTCGCCTCGACGAGGATGCCGGCGACCTTGCGGCCGTCGATGAGCACGTCGTTGGGCCACTTGAGCCTCACCTTGGCCGAGGGGCGCACGGCCTTGGCGACGGCGTCGCGCACGGCGAGGCCGACCACCAGCGCGAGCGGCGGAAGACGCGCCGGCGGCACCGTCACGCGCAGCAAGGTCGAGGCGAGGATCTGCTCGCCGGCCGTGCTCTCCCAGGTGCGCCCTTGCCGGCCGCGACCGGCGGTCTGCTGCTCGGCGACCCACGTGGAGCCATGCGGCGCTCCGCTCTTCGCGGCGTGCTTGGCCTCGTCGTTGGTGGAGGTGGTCTCGGCGAGGACGTGGAGCGGCAGGCCCAGCGCGCTCCCT
>JAMFST010000156.1 GCA_026225435.1 Labilithrix luteola | reverse complement strand
GTCCCAGCTTGGACCGTTTTGTTCGCAAAATCTGGACTTAAACAATCAGGGCAAAACAAAGGAGTAAGGTAGGCAGCTCCGTCTCCATCGGTGTCGTTGTATTTTGTAACATCCACTCCTCGATATCCTATAATCCAAGGATCGTTGATATCCGGATCGGCGGCGCTGAAATAAGGCCCATTTGCTGAGACGAAGGTATGATTGATACGGGGACCACTCGGACCACCAGGTCCCCTCGCCGGTCGGTTCGGCGGTGTTCCTCGATCCGGCGGCGCTCGGCGCCCTCCCCTTCGAGGCGGCCATCCTCCGCGCCGATGCCGACGTCGTCGAGGCGAGCGATCGCGGCGCCTTCGCCGAGCAACGCGGCTCTGTGTTCCTCTTGTCCCGGCTGCGCAAGGCCGGGTTCCTCGAGCCCGCGCCGGCGGGAACGACCGCTCAGACTCCGCCGACGACCCCGGCGAGCCCGTAGAGCGCGCTCGCGCGCAGGGAGCGGACGCTTACCGCGGGGGACAGGTCGTCCGCCGTCGAGCGGTCGGCGGTGAAGGCGTCGAGCCAAACCGCCGGATGCTCACGCCGCAGCACGCCGCCGAGGTCGAAGAGCGAGAGCTGCTCGACCCCCGCCGCGCGCGCCAGGGCCACGTCGTCCGCCAGCTCGTGGACGTCGCGGTAGACCGGCTCGTCGCCGAAGGCTCCGGTGCCGACCACGCCGAGCGCCACCGAGCCGCGCGCCCCCAGCGCCCGGTGCGTCGCCGTGGCGAAGCGGGAGACCAGCGCGCGCGCGTCTTGCCGGCGCAGCAGGCCGCGCGACCAGCCCTCGAGCATCGACGAGTAGAGCATCACGTGCACCTCGTGCCAGCGCGGCCCGGCCAGCGGAGTGCCGAAGAGCGTCTGCCAGGCGGCGCGCCGATCGAGTACCAGCGGCGGGAGGATGCAGGCGGAGACCTGGGTGCCGGCGAGGGCGAGATCGTCGACCAGGCGAGCCAGCTCGCGGCGCGCGTGGGCGAGATCCCGCGGTGAGATCTTGCGCGCCGCCTCCAGCGCGGCGCCGACCGCCCGCACCGTGGCCGCTGCGCGCAGGGCGAGAGGACCGCGCCGCGCCGTGCGCTCGCCGATCACCTCGGTCAGATCGCGCGAGGGGCCGATGGGCGGCTCGAGATCGACGACCAGCTCGCGCCCCGGGACACACGCCGCCACGCTCCGGGCAAAGTCACCGAAGCGCGCGACGTTCCCGGCGGCCGCCCAGCGCCCCTCCTCGTCGGCGAGCATGGGCCAGTACGCCGGGCGCACGCCGGCGTCGGTGAAGGCGCGATCGAGCGCGGAGAGCGCGGCGAGATCGTGGGGCCGCACCGCGACGATCGGCTCGAGCTTCCGCGCCGCCAGCAGCTGCAGCGTCGCCGGCGCGCCGAGCTCCGACCACGGGCACGTCTCGCACCAGATCCGCCGCCGCACGGGCGCGACGGTACTACAGGGGCGCGTGGTCAGTACGTCTGCAGCACGGCGTAGATCCGTTGCCAGTCGCTGCTCGCCCCGGCGTCTGCGCCGGTGATGCACCCCGAGATGTCGCCGCCGGACGAGCCGCCGCTGGCCCGCGCGATCCCCTCCGTCACGTGCTGCGCGCCGACCGCGGGATCGCATTCGAAGCCACGGAGCTGCTCCTGGCGGAACGTGGGATCGCGGAGGATGCCGTCGACGGTGGCAAAATCGCTGGTCGAGAGCGTCGACGTCTTCGCCCCGCTCGGACCGGTGCTGGTGACGGTCGCGTCGGGGGTGAGCGACCACGTGGTGCAGTCCGAGCCAGAGCAGCTGACGGGCAGCGACGCGGAGGTCCCGCCGGTGTCCGACTCGACGGTGAGCGACGTCCAGGCTGCGGAGTAGCCGGCGACGCACTTGCTCGCGAGGCACTGCACGCCGGGCCCCACCAGCAGGCACGGACCCGTTAGAACGCTGCAGCCGTCAGCGACGAACTGCGTGCAGGCCGAGCTACTGGCGCTCGCGGTGATGGCCGACTGGTAGGCGCTCGCACCGGTCGTTGTGGTGATGACTCCGCAGCCGCCGTTGCAGCTGCCGACGTCCTCGAACACCTCGCAGTCCGCGTCCGTGGTGCAGGAGTCGGCAGCAACCGCGGCCTCGAAGGCCGGCTCGAGCGAGGTCTCGACCTGCTGCTGCAGCGCGTAACAAGCCGCCTGTGCCCCCGAGAGTCCGGTCCCGGTCGTGCCGCTCGTACCGGTGCTGCTCGTCGCCGCGTCCTGCCCCGACTCGGCGTCCTGGGAGCGCGCGGCCGTGTCGTCGCCCGAGCTGGAACAGCCGAGACCGGCCGCGCTGGAGAAAAGGACAAGGCCACCCGCCAGGGGAAAGAACGAGCGCATCCGCGCTCTACCATCAGGTTTCGTGCCGGCGTCGGAGGCGTGAATTCCCGGATCTTCCGGCCGGAGCGTGTGCCAACCTGCGCCCGCCCGCGGCATCTGGATCCTGGCTCTCACCCGAGCCGTGCGTGATACTCGTCCACCATGCGCATCCTCTACGGGGTGGTCGGAGAGGGCATGGGCCACGCGACGCGCTCGCGGGTCGTCCTCGAACATCTGCTGGGCCAGGGGCACGAGCTGCACATCATGGCCAGCGGCCGGGCGCGCGACTTTCTCGCCAAGCGCTTCACCTTCCCGGAGAGCGACGCCGGCGCCGACGCCAGCACGGGCAGCGCCTCGCGCATCGCCGCCGAGCGCCCGTCCGCCTTCTCCGTCGACCGCCCCTCGCACAGCGGCGTGCGCACCATCTCGTCGCACCCGCCCAGCAAGGTGCAGGGCATCCACGGCTTCTCCATGATCACCGAGGAGAACCGGGTGCGCCTGGGCAAGACGGTGATCTCCAACGTGCTCGCCGGCACCACCGGCCTGCCGAAGAACATCGCCGCCTACTTCGCGCTCCTCACCGAGTTCCGGCCGGAGGTGGTCATCAGCGACTTCGAGTCGTGGACCTACCTCTTCGCCAAGACGCACGGTCTGCCGATCCTCTCGATCGACAACATGCAGATCATCAACCGGTGCGCGCACGAGCCGGACATCACCGCGGGGCACGAGGCGAGCTTCCAGCTGGCCAAGACCTTCGTGAAGTCGAAGCTGCCGTTCTGCAACGACTACTTCATCACCACCTTCTTCCGCCCGCCCACGCGCAAGCCGAACACGCGGCTCTTCCCGCCGATCTTGCGGCCGGAGATCCTCGAGGCGAAGCGGACGCGAGGCGAGCACCTGCTCGTGTACCAGACCGCCGAAGGGAACGACGAGCTGGCCGCGACGCTGACGCGCAGCGGCTTCCCGGCGCGCGTCTACGGCATGCGCCGGCAGATCACCGCCGACGTGGTCGAGGGGAACCTCACGTACCGCCCCTTCAGCGAGGCGGGCTTCATCGACGATCTGGCGAGCGCCCGCGCCG
>JAMFST010001329.1 GCA_026225435.1 Labilithrix luteola | reverse complement strand
GTGTACCGCGCGCAGGTCGAGGCGGCGGGCGGGCGGGCGACCGAGGTGGCGGTGAAGCTCCTTCGCCCCCAGCGGAGCCGCGATCCGGAGGCGGTCGAGCGGTTCCTCGCCGAGGTGCAGGCGATGCGCGCCCTGTCGCACCCCTCGATCGCCCGGGTGCTCGACGCGGGCGAGAGCAAGGGGGACGTCGACGACGGGTCGCCGGCCGCCCCTCCGGTCCCGTATGTCGTGATGGAGCTGCTCGGCGGCGAGTCGCTGCGCACCTTGCTGCGGCACCACGGGCGGGTCGACCGGGGGACGGCGCTGGCGGTGATCCTGCCGGTCCTCGAGGCGCTCGACGAGGCGCACCGCCACGGGATCATTCACCGCGACGTGAAGCCGGAGAACATCCAGATCCGCACGACCCCGGAGCCGACCGGCGACGGGGTGGGGCCGCGCCGCGCGCAGGTGATGGTGCTCGACTTCGGCATCGCCAAGGTGGTCGACGCCTCCATCGCCATCGGCGGCCACAACACGACCATCGGCATGGTGGTCGGCACGCCCGGCTACTTCGCCCCCGAGCAGGCCGTGGGGGAGACGAAGATCGACGGGCGGGTCGACGTCTTCGCCGTCGGCGCGGTGCTCTTCGAGATGCTCACCGGGCAGCGCGCCTTCGACGGTACGAGCCCGGTCGCCATCGCCTCGCGGGTGGTGAACGATCCGGTGCCGACCCTGGCGGAGCTGCACGTCGAGGCGCCCGCCGAGCTGCAGCGGTTGCTCGACCGATCGCTCGCCAAGAAGGCCGCCGATCGCTTCGCCAGCGCCCACGACTTCGCCCTGGCGGTGGCCGCGCTGGCGCCGGGAGAGCTCGGCCGGCGCATCCTGCTCGACTCGTGGGTCGCGAGCGCGACCGGCGCCGGGAGCGCGCTACGCTCGTCCCTCGACAACGAGGCCAACGCCGACACCGAATCGTCCCTCGCGCACGCCGCCGACACGGCAGACACCGACGCCAGCCGGCAGATCCTCGGGGCCGCGCGCACCGGGGCGAGCGCCGCGTCTCCGCTGCTCCCGACGATGAAGTCGGAGGCCGATCCCCGCCACGAGGCGATCTCGAAGCGCGCCTCGGCGCTCCGGGATGCGGTCCAGGTCGACCACTCGGTCCCCCGTCCGCCCGCCACGGAACCGACACCGGAACGTGCCGAACAAGCTTCGCAAAGTCCCGTGCACGAGGACGACGACGAGGACGACGACTGGTAAGGAGAGGCACTGGACATGGGCTCTCGCCTGCCGCTGCTGGTCGTCCTCGTGTTCTTGCCCGCCTTCGCCGGCGGCATCGGCAGCGGCTGTGGAGGGGGCTCGACGGTCGCCAGTGACGCCGGACCGCCTGTCGACGGCGGCGACGACGACAGTCTCGATGGCGGCGCTCCCGACGACGCGGGAGATGCCGGCGACGCCACCACCCACGACGTGCTCCCCGATGGCTCCACCAGCGGCGACGGGCTGCTCGTCGCGACCAGCCTCGGCCCGGTGCAGGGCGCGCTCGATCTCGGCGTCCCGTCGTACCGCGCCATCCCGTACGCCGCGCCGCCGGTCGGTGCCCTCCGCTGGCGCGCGCCGCAGCCGGAGACGGCCTGGACCACCCCGCTCGATGGCAGCGCCTTCGGCGCCGCCTGCATCCAGCTCGACACCGACGGGGACCTGCTCGCCGGAGGGAGCGAGGACTGCCTCACCCTGAACGTCTGGTACCCGCCGGGTGCCCGCACCGCCGGAGCCAAGCTGCCGGTCATGACCTTCCTCCATGGCGGGTACTTCGTGAAGGGCTCCGCCACCTACCAGTGGCACGGCGAGACGGTCTACGATGGCGCGGCGCTGGCGCTCGCCGCCAACGCGGTCGTCGTCACCGCCCAGTATCGCCTCGGGGTGTTCGGCTTCCTCGCCCACCCCTCGCTCTCCTCCGCGGACGCGCCGCACGGGAACTACGGGCTGCTCGACCAGATCGCCGCGCTGAAGTTCGTGCAGACGAACATCGCAGCGTTCGGCGGCGACCCGAGCAACGTCACCGTCTTCGGGCAGTCGTCGGGCGGCAACTCGGTGGCCGCGCTGATGGCCTCTCCGCTGGCCGCGGGGCTGTTCTCCCGAGGGATCATCGAGAGCGGCGGCTTCTCCGCCTACTCGATCGCTACCGGCACCAGCGACGCGACCACCGTGGCGAGCAGCGTCGGCTGCACCAACGCCAGCGACGTCGCCGCCTGCCTGCGCGGCATCCCCGCCGACGCCGTCGCCACTGCCCTGCCCGACTCGGCGCTCGGCCCGGCGCGCTGGCACTTCCTCACCGACGGCTTCGCGCTCCCCGACGATCCGCTCAGCCTCTTCACCGCGGGCACCTTCAACAAGGTGCCGGTCATCCTCGGGAGCAACCGCGACGAGCTGTCGGCCATGGTCTACGACTACCTGCGCGCCGCCAACCTCCCCACGCCGACCAGCCAGGCGACCTACGAGAGCGACGTCGGCGCGCTCTACCCGAGCAACAAGAGCGCGGTCCTCGCGGTGTACCCGTACTCGGCGTACGCCTCGGCGCCGACGACCGGGCTGGCGCAGCTCCTGGCCGACGACCAGTACACCTGCCCGACGCGGCAAGCGGCCCGGGCGCTGGCCGCCAGCGGCGTGCCCACGTATCGCTACCTGTTCGTTCATTCGCTCCCCGCGCAGGACTTCGCCGACGGCGGCGCCAGCACCGCGATGTACGGCGCGTACCACTTCCTCGAGGTGCCCTTCGTGTTCCACGCGATGAGCCCGACGGACTTCACCTTCTCGGCCGCCGAGCTGACGCTCAGCACGCAGATGATGGCGCTGTGGGGGAGCTTCGCGCGCGGCGGTGTACCGAGCGCGGCCGGGGACACGTGGCCGCGGTACCCGGCGGACGCCGCCGTCGACGCGGGCAAGACCGACGGTGGCGCGCTTCCCGATCCGTACCTGGCCCTCGACGTGCAGAGTGTCGCAGGCGACGGTATCCGTACGACCTTCTGCGACTTTTGGGATTCGCAATAAGCGACGGCCCCGTTAACTGACGCAGATTGCGACCGTTCATGCGGGTTCCCCCCCTCGCTTCGTGCGATCGAGGTGACACCCAGGCGAGGTCCTCCTCGATGGCGTGTCCTTCGGTCGCCGGGCGCGCACCGGAGACCTCTCGTCCATGCCCAATCGTTCTCGTTTGCTCTCGCAACTGGCGCACCGTCTCGTCGACGGGCGCCTCATCGGAGGACTCGGCGCGGCCGGCCTCCTCGCCTGCACCAGTGCCTGTACCAGCGGCGGCACGACCGACGCGGCGCCGACGGCGTCTGCCGGAGACGCGAACCGCGAGACGCAGACCCGCGACTTCACCAACGGCGGCTTCGAGACCGGCGACTTCACCGGCTGGACGACGAGCACGATGCTCAACCCGGGGGCGGGAGTGACCAACTTCCCGCCGGCGACCTACGCCGATCTCGGCCTGACGACCGGCGGCAACAAGCTGTACAGCATCGTCAGCGCGGCGACAGCGGGCGCCCCGACGCCGCTCGGTCTCGTGACCACCGACTCGCTCAAGTTCCCCTACACGGATTCCTACTCGGCGCTGATCAACGCCGAAGGCGCGAGCAACAACTCCAACGTCATGGAGCAGACGATCACCATCGCTGCCACCGACGTGGATCCCTCGGACGGTCTCGTTCACCTCCGCTTCGCCGCGGCTCCGGTGGCCCAGGCCCCGACGCACAGCGGAAAGCAGCAGCCGTACTTCTTCATCGAGATGGTCAACACGACCACCGGCGCGTCGCTGTTCCACACCTTCAACTACTCGAACCAGCCGGGCGTCTCCTGGCTCACGTCGACCGCCAGCACCACCGTCGAGTACACCAACTGGAAGGCCTTCGACGTGGCCCCCGGCACCGGCGGCATTCGCCTCGGCGACCAGATCCACGCGCGCCTCGTCGCCACCGGCTGTGCGCAGGGAGGCCACTGGGCCGAGCTGTACGTCGACACGTTCGGCACCACCTTCCCGCGCCCTGACATCGTCGTCAGCGCGCCGGCGGTCACCAACGCGGGCGGCACGCTCACGTACACGGTGACCGCGAAGAACGGCGGCAACGGGCCGGCCACCGGCACCACCGTCGACTTCACCCTCCCCACGATCGTCGACAGCTCGAACGCCACCACCACCGCCGCCCCCAACACCGCGGCGACGACCTTCAACGCGATCAGCGCGCCCGGGGCCACCTGCACCACGCCGACGGCGGGACAGACCACCCCCGCCGTCCAGTGCAAGATCGGCGCTCTCTCGCCTGGCGCCAGCTACAGCTTCACCGTCACGGTGAACCTGCCGAGCGCGGCCAGCATGGTGGCGTACACCGCGCCGATCAACGTCAACGAAGGAATCTACGACATCACCACGACGCAGAACCCGACCCCGCTCACCGGCGGGCTGGTGCAGACGGCGATCACCGCGAGCGTCCCGGTCGATCTGAACACGGTCCTCACCGACGGCGTCCCCTCGATCACC
>JAMFST010000155.1 GCA_026225435.1 Labilithrix luteola | reverse complement strand
GGTGCCGCGTCGCCAGCGCCACCGGGATACCGAGGAACGCATCGGCGAGCAGAAGCGGGACCCGCACCGTCGCCACGCGGAGAAAGCCGAGCGGATCGCCGATCGGATCATGGTAGTCCCCGCTGCTGCGCGCTCCCCCGCCGAGCCCGCGGTACACCGCGAGGTAGAGCACCGTGAGCACGAGCAGCGGCGCGAGACCGCGCACGACGCGTGACCAGCCGCGGCGGTCCACCTGCGCAACGTCGAGCGCAACCGTCAGAGCGATCCCGGCGAGCGCCGCCTCGCTCCCCGCCAGCGCCAGCGCGAAGAGGACCAGGGCGCACCGCCTCCTCGACTCCAGGTGCAGCACCAGCCCCCACGCGGCCAGCGCTCCGCCGACGAGCAGGTGCCTCGCCGAGATCCACCCGTACGGAACCACGTGCGCGGCGCGCAGCCCGAAGATCGCCAGGGCGAAGCTCGCCGCTACCGGCGTGAGGAGCCGGCGAAACAGCCGCGCGGCCGCCAGGAGCAGCGCGGCGTACCAGGCGAGCGACTGCAGGTGGTAGCCGAGGGTCGCGTCGCCGAAGACCGCGACGTCGATCGCGAAGAGCGCGCCGGTCAGCGGACGCACCAGGTGCAGGCGCAGATCCGGCGCGGTCCACCACGGCAGATGACCGGTGGCGATGCGCACCAGGTTGGCCGCCGGATCCCCCGAGGCGAAGCGGAACATGTCGACGAAGGCGTGCGGGCGCGCGCGGAGCAAGGCGCGGAAGCCGTAGTCGTCGGTGCAGAAGCCGACCCGGACGGACACCGCGGCGAGCGCCAGGACGAGGACGGCGATCGCGGCGTCGCGGCGCCAGCGAAGAACCAGGGAGCTGCCTTGCATCCGCTGCATTCAGCGTCGCGGAGTTCTTGCCGTAAAGGACATGCTCCGTCAGAATTGCGACCTCCGAGGTCTGATCATGCTCGAGCTGCGCCTCCTCCGTTACTTCGTCGCCGTGGCCGAGACCGAGCACCTGGGGCGCGCGGCCGTGCGCTTGCACGTCTCGGCGTCGCCGCTCAGCCGGCAGATCCGCCAGCTGGAGGAGTCGCTCGGTCTCGAGCTCTTCGCCCGCGAGCGGCAGCGCCTTCGATTGACCAAGGCCGGCGCCTGGTTCCTCGAGCGCGCCCAGCGGCTCCTCGGCCAGTCCGCCGCCGTCGAGGAGGAGGCCGCGCGTTACGCCCGCGGTGAAGAGGGCTCGCTGCGCATCGGCTTCGTCAGCAGCGCCATGTGGACGGAGCTTCTCCCGCGGGCGATCCAGCGGTTCCGCGCGGCGCGGCCCGAGGTGACCTTGCAGCTGTCGGCGGCTCGCTCTCCGGCGCAGCTGATCGCCCTGCGGCGCGGGGAGCTCGACCTCGGCATCGTGCACGTCCCGCCAACCGACGACGCGCTCACCAGCGTGACCATCGCCAGGGAGCCGCTCTGCCTGGCGGTGCCGCCGAAGCACCCGCTCGCCCGCCCGCGCTCGCGCAAGCGCCCCGTCGCTCCCGCCGACCTCGAAGGGGAGCCCTTCATCGCGCTCGGCGCTCGCGGATCACGCGAGCACGCCGGGCTGCTCGCGCTCTTCTCCCGCATCGGGCTCGCCCCCGAGGTACCCGTGCACGCCAGCGATCAGGGGACCCAGCTGCGCTTCGTCGCCGCCGGTCTCGGTATGGCGCTCGTCCCCGCGAGCGCCGGTGCGGCCAACAGCGGCGTGGTCCTCTGCCCCCTGCCCTGGCTAGGCGCGAGCCGCAGCCTGTTTCTCGTCTCGCGCACCGGCGACACGTCGCCAGCGGCGCGCTACTTCGCCAGCGGCTTAGCCGGAGAGCGTTGAGAGCTCGGCGAGCTGGACGTCCACGGCGCGCGCCACGATCTCCAGCCCCAGACGCGCGCCCGGCAATGCGCTGCCCATCCCGAAGAAGCCGTGCATCTGGCCATCGAGGCGGCGGCAGGTGACCGGCACGCCGGCGCGGATGAGAGCGGCTGCGTACTGCTCCCCCTCCTCGCGCAGCGGGTCGTGCTCGGCCAGGAGCACCAGCGCCGGCGGCAACCCGCGCAGGCTCCCGGCCTTCAGCGGCGCCGCGTCGGGGTGCTGCCGGTCCGCCGCATCGGGCGCGTAGTGATTCCAGAACCAGGTCATCGCCGCGCCGGTGAGGAACTGCTGGTTCTCCGGCGCGTGGTACGCGGGCCGCGCGAGGTCCGTGTCGGTCGCCGGGTAGACGAGGATCTGCAGGGCGATGGCCGGCCCTCCCCGATCGCGCGCGCGCCGGGCGATGACCGCGGCGAGGTTGCCGCCGGCGCTGTCCCCGCCGACGAGCAGCGGGACCTTCCTGCCGGCGATGCGCTCCATGTTCC
>JAMFST010001328.1 GCA_026225435.1 Labilithrix luteola | reverse complement strand
GGACACTCCGCGGCCGACTTGAGTCTCGCCAGCCACCTGGCGGGCGCGAGGTCGGTGGCTCCCGGACGGCCCATGGGTTTCTCCGCTCCCGCGATTAATAGACTGACGGGACGGTTTATCGTGTTCCTCCCGGTCGTCAAGACGTGCCATGGTGGGACCGATGAAGACGATCCACACCCGAACGTTCACGGGCGCGGGGGGCCTGCAGCTCGCGGCCGACGTGGGTGGTGACCCGTCTTCGCCGGGGGTAGTGCTCCTCCACGGCGGCGGCCAGACCCGGCACTCGTGGTCGCGCGCGATGAGCGAGCTGGTCGCGCAAGGCTTCCACGTGATCAGCCTCGACGCCCGTGGTCACGGCGACAGCGAGTGGTCGCCGGACGGGGACTACAGGCCGGACGCGATGGTCAGCGATCTGCGCGCCGTGCTCGCCACCTTGCCGTCGCCGCCGGCGCTGGTGGGAGCGTCGATGGGCGGAGCGACCTCGTTGAGGACGATCGGAGGGAGCAGCGAGCCGGTCGCCAGCGCGTTGATCCTCGTGGACATGGTGGCGCGCATCGAGCCCGAGGGCGCGGCCAAGATCGCCGCCTTCATGCGCGCGCGACCGGAGGGTTTCGCCTCGCTCGAGGAGGCCGCGGAGGCCGTGTCGGCTTACAATCCGCACCGGCCGCGACCGGCCGATCCGTCCGGGTTGATGAAGAACCTCCGCTGGCGCGGCGGGCGCCTCTTCTGGCACTGGGACCCGCGCTTCGTCGCCGGCTTCGATGCCGCGGAGCCGCCGCAATTCGCCGAGTCGCTCGCCCGGGCGGCGCGCTCGGTTCACGTCCCCACCTTGCTCGTCCGCGGGCTGCACAGCGACATCGTCAGCGACGCGGGCGTGGCCGACCTCCGCGCCAATCTCCCCCACCTCGAGGTCTTCGACGTGGCTGGCGCCGGGCACATGATCGCCGGCGACAAGAACGACGCGTTCAACGAGGGCGTGACCGCGTTCCTGCGTCGTCACCGCCCCGCTTCACGCTGAGAAGGTGTTCCCCAGGACCCCGCGCCGGCCATCTCCGCGCTCCCGAAGGCGGCCTCGCCGCAGTAGAGGGTCTGGGTGAAGTCGGGAAAGAAGAGCTTCGTGCCCGCGCGCAGGACCGTCGTCGCGTTCCGTCGTGGAATCGTCGGAGGATCCACTCGCGTCCACGCCGGACGGTCTCCGCCATGACGAGCGGGACCAGAGTCTCGGAGGCGATGGCGTAGGCGGTCTGAGCTTCACTTCGGAGGGTGAGCCCTCGCGTCGACGTCATCCCGCGCGCGATGAAGGAATCTCGAGGAGCCTGGCTGCTCGCGTTCGGTCCAGGCGAACGCGTCGTCGACGGTCGAAAAGGCATTCACGCGGTGCTTTCGCAGGGTGGGCAACATCCGTTTCATGACAACCGCGCCAGCGCGAGCCAGCGCCGACGTCGAAACGAACGCGAAGATGACGGTCGACCGAAGCGCGGCTGTCGCGTCGATGAGCTGTTTGCGGCCCGCGGCATCTGGATGCGACGCCTCGTGGTCGGTAAAGACAATGTACGGCTTGAATTCGGACCGCGCTGGACCGGCAGCATCGAGCTCCCGCAGGGCGCGCATCATCTCGCGGACGTCCTCGAGTGGGTCGCCTCCCGCCGTGTGTCGGCCAAAACAGACCCCCGCGCGATGGTCGACCGAGTATCGATACACGAAGCCGAGTACGGCTATCCAGGTCGGAGGGTTAAGCGAGCTATCGACCCACGAGCACGCAGCGATACGGTCTGCACGACATCACGATTGTCGCGCGGGGAGTCTAGGCGCCCCGTGACAGCGCGAGCGCTCGGGCGGCGTCGATGGTCTCGTACATCCCCAAGATGCCCACCACCTGCTTGCCACAGACGATGGGCGCCTTCGCGGTGTGCAACCAGAAGACGCCGCGCCCCGTTTGCTGCCGCTCGACGATGCCGAGGCGAACGCGCCCGCTCGACATCACGTCTCTGTCGTCGCTCCGATACTTGCCGGCCTGTAGCGCCCAGGCGAGACGCGGATCGAAGTCGTCCATCCCGACGAGATCGGCCGCGCGCGCGACGCCGGCGTCGAGGGCGAACGCCTGGTTGCATCCCGCGTAGAGCAGCTCCGGTCCGAGCTTCCAGAACACCCGGGCGCCGACGAACGGTACGTCGCTCGCGGCGAAGAGCTGCGTCAACTCCTCGACGAGATCCTCCTCCGCGCAGCTTGCCCAGCGCGTGCAGCGCCGCTCGAGCGCGCGATCTCGCGCGGACCATTTGTCGCGCTGCACCGCGACGTAGGCGCTCAGTGTCGCCCGGGTGGTCGACTGCGACACGTTCTTCGCCGTGGTGCTCGACGACGCTGTCGGATGAATGGAACGTTGCACCACGAGTCTCTGAACGGTTCGCGCGGCCGAAAATTTAGCGCCGCCGGCCGCGGGGCCGCCGAATCTGCCCTCGGCTCACGTCGATCGGCTTGCGCCTCGGTGCGGAGACGATCACACGCTCGATGATGTTCTCGAGCTAGCGGACATGCCCGGGAATTCGTAGTCGAGGAGTGATCGTGCCCGCGGACGCGGCGCGATGACCGAGGGCGAACAGGAGGAGGCGGACGGGGACAGCGGCCCGAAGCCGCAGCTCGACGCGGCGATGGCGAAAACCTCGTCGCCGGACGAAGGCGCCTCAGGAATTCGGCGAACGCGCCGTCTTCGACGAGTGTGCTGCCTTCGCCTCAGACCACCGAGCTCCGCCCGTCGGCGGCGGGCCGTGGGGCGCATCACCGTGCGAACG
>JAMFST010001327.1 GCA_026225435.1 Labilithrix luteola | reverse complement strand
CTCCTGCTCAAGTGGCACGTGGCGATGCCCGCGATGACCGCGCTATGGGGGTACTTCCCCGGCCGCCGCCTCGGCTGGGTGGAAGATCTGCCCGCGGGCGTCGCCTACGAGTGGAGCGGGCGCGGCGAGCGCTTCGAGGCGAGCTTCGCGCCCGGCGAGCGCACCGACGTCCTCGAGCGGTTCGCGGCCGTGCGCGCGCCGATCCTCTCGGTGGCGATGACCGACGACGAGTTTGCCACGCCGCAGGCCGTGCAGCGTGGCCTCGGCTACTACGGCGGAGCGGAGCGCACGTTCGTGCAGCTCGCGCCCGCGGATCTCGGCGTCGAGGCGGTCGGTCACTTCGGTCTGTTCCACGCCCGCCATCGCGACACCTTCTGGCGAGCGACGGTCGACTGGCTCGCCGACGGAACCAACCCGTGGAGCGCGTCGTGACCGTCGGCTTCGTCGGGCTCGGCGTGATGGGGCAGCCGATGGCGCTGAACCTGGCGCGCGCGGGGACGCCGCTCATCGTGTGGAATCGCTCGCCGGAGCGTTGCGTCCCGCTCGCTGCCGCCGGCGCCCGCGTCGCGACGACCGTCGCCGAGGTCTTCGCGGCGGCGCGGGTGGTCGTGCTCATGCTCGCGGACGACGCCGCTGTCGACGCCGTGCTCGCGCCCGAGCTGCTGGCGGGTCACGTCATCGTCTCGATGGGCACGACCTCTCCCGGGACCTCGCGCCAGCTCGCCGCCACCATCGCCGCCGCGGGCGGCGCGTACGTCGAAGCGCCGGTCTCGGGCTCACGCGGGCCCGCCGAGGCGGGTGAGCTCGTCCTCCTGCTGGCGGGCGATCCGGCCATCGTCGACGAGGTCCGCCCGCTGCTCGCCCCGCTCGGCCGTGCCTCGTTCGTGTGCGGCGCGATCCCCGCGGCGCTCACGATGAAGCTGGCGGTGAACCTCTTCCTCATCGCGTCGGTGACCGGCCTGGTGGAGGCCTTCCACTTCGCCGCGGGCAACGGCGCCGACCGCGCGACCCTCGCGGCCGTCATCGAGGCCGGCCCTCTTGCCAGCAAGGTGTCCGCGGGGAAATCGCGGAAGTTGCTGGCGGACGATCTGTCGGTGCAGGCAGGCATCGCCGACGTGCTCAAGAACACGGAGCTCATCGCCGCCGCCGCCCGCGTCGCGGGTGTCGCCTCGCCGGTCCTCGATGTCTGCCGCGCCCTGTTCGCCGAGACGCTCGCGCTGGGGCACGGCGGTGCCGACATGATCGGCGTGATCCGCGCGCTCGAGCAGCGCGGCAGGAGCGAGCGCTAGCTGACGAGCCTCACGGCTCGACGAGCCCGTCGATGTGCAACGCGAGACCGCTCGGTGAGATCGACGCCGCGCCCGTGGAGTCGAGGTTCACCTCTGATCCATGGCAGTCGCTCCGGTTGCACGACGTCGAGGTGGTGTGCTGCGAGGGGGGAAAGCCGTGACAGGCCGTGCAGGCGAGCGCCGCGCCCGACACGTCCGTCCACACCGGCGTCACCGCCGGGACGTCGGGGAGGACGGCACCATGGCAGGCGACCTGGGCGCACGAGGTCCCGTTCCACGCGGGTGACGCGCCTCGCGAGAGCGCGAGCCCGGTGAAGGCGACCTCGACGACGCCATCGAGGTGCCCGGGGGAGAACAGGGTCGCGGGCACGGTGTGGCAGCTCGCGCAGGCGACCGGCGCGGCGATCGTCGGTGCCTGGTGAGCCGGGTGCGCGCCGTCGCTCGGCCAGGGGCTGTCGCCGGTGCCGTGGCATGCGCCGCAGGTGCCGTTTCCGTTCCCGAGGTCGACGTGCCCGTTCATGTGCAGCGGCCCGCCGGAGAGCGCGGTGCCCGTGGCGTTGGCCTCGGCGTGGCACGAGGTGCACGCGCCGACGAAGTGGTTCGCCGGCGGCGACCGGTGGCAGCTGTTGCAATCGAGCGGCGCGGTGTCGCTCCACTGCGGACGCGGCGAGCTGCCGCCGAGATCGTGGCAGCCGACCGCGCAGCCTCCGCTCGTCGCGTCGAAGCTCGCCTCGCCGACGACGCGCTGCGGATCGAAGGCCACCTCGAGCACGCCGTCGCCGTGGGGGCCGCCGATGATCGCCGCGCCGGCGCCCGCGTCGGGGGTCGGATGACAGGTGGAGCAGGGGAGGCCGGAGGCGCTCGCGACCGAGACCTCGACGTGCGCCGCATGCGCACCTGCGTCGCCGTCACCGGGGAAGAAGCAGGGATCGCGCGGCGGATAGGCGCGCGTCCCCGAGCCGTGGCAGGTGCTGCAGGCGAGCGCCCCGCCGGGCTGCGAGTGACAGCTGGTGCAGTCGGGCGCGCCGGGGGCCGCCGAGGTGATGCCCGGCACGGGCGCTGGTGTGCCGGCGTGGCAGCGGCCGCAGGACTCCGGATCGGCCGGGTCGAGCATCGGTGACCAGCGCTTGCTCCGCAGCTGCGCGCCGTGGAACGCGCTCGAGCGAGGGTCGATGATCCCTGGCGCGTGGACCGCACCCACGAAGGCCGGCGCCCCCGCGCTCACCCACTGCGTCAGCAGCGACTGCGCGGCGGCGCCGAGCAGCCCGATGTGCGGCGCTGTTCCCAGCGCAGCGAGGATCGGCGCCGTCGCCGGTGCGCTCGACGGCAGCGTGGCGGGCGCGCCCGACGGTTCGACGCAGGCGATGGCCGCGAGGAACGAGGTCGCCGACCACCCTGCCGCCGGCGCAGTGGCGCCGTGGCAAGAGACGCAGTGCGCCGCGAGGATGGGCGCGATGTCCGCATCGAACACCGGCGCCGTCGTCGCGGTCGCTCGCTCGTCGGAGCACGCGCCGACACCGGCCAGCAGCCCGCAGGCGGCGGCACCGAGCCACGCGTACTTCGCCCAGCTCAGCATCCGGTCGTTCAGGGCCGGCTGGGGAAGGCGGCGAGCGGAAGACCGGTCAGCGCGGTGTAGGAGTCGCTGAGCAGCTCGGCCACGTACTTCGGGTTGTGTACGCCGTAGGCGCCGCCGCGGGCGACGAGGATATAATTGTACAGAGCGCCCGCCTGGTCGCGGGTCATCAGCTGACCACCGAGCGTCGCCTTGGGGACCGGCTGATCCGTCGCCCACAGACCATCGCCCAGCTGCGCCGTGGTGAGCGGCGTGTAGGGAGCGGCGACGGCGCGGGTGAGGACACCGGCGGTGTTGAGGTACGTCTCGATCTGCGTGAGCGCCGACTTCACCTGCGACTCGAAGCCGTTGATGTCGAAGCTGGTCGCGCCCGCGTGGCAGCTCACGCACGCCGAGATCCGCGGGGCGAAGGAGTGGTCGGGGACGCCGCTGTTGTCGGCGACGCTCACCATGTGGCAGTCGATGCAGGAGAGCTTCTGCTCGTGCGTCGCCTCGCCGTAGGTCTTGCCGGCGTACTGGTAGCCGCCCGTTCCGGTGAAGAGGTCCGCCTGCGGCCCCTCGTGCGGACCCCAGTACACGCTGGTGATCACGTTGCCGGTATCGGTGAGGTAGTTGGTGACGTCGACGCGGGAGCGGTGGCACCACATGCAGGTGCTGCCGGCGCCGAAGTCGCCGCCGTCGGGCCCGGTGGCCTGGGTGCCGGTGACCGCGGCCGACGTGGCGCTCTTCTCGATGTTGATGGCGCTCCCGGAGGCGGCGACCTGCAGCGGGAAGGAGCCGGGTGTCCAGGGGATGCCGGTCTTGTGCGGGTCGTTGGCGTCGGTCACCGCGTGGCAGGTGGTGCAGTACACCTCCGCCGTCAGCGCGCTCCCCAGGTAGGTCGAGGTCGAGAGCGCGCCGGTGGTGGGATCCCGGAACTGCAGCTCGCCGCTGGCGAGGTTGGTGACGACGCCACCGTTGGTGGTGCCGACCGTGCCGGCGACCCGCCCTGCGAGCGCGTCGATCGCGTGGCAGTTGCCGCATGCTTCGCCGGTGGCCGTCCACTCGGTCGCCTGGGCGGTGCCGAGGTTCTGCACGTAGGCGATGTAGTGGGCGCTCGTCTGGTACTGGGTGACGACGCCGTTGAAGCCGTGACAGGGGGACAGGCAGCTCACGGGGATACTCGCGAGGTCGACGCCGCCCGCGTCGAACGTCCCCGTCGCGCCCATGGCTCCGGTCGGCCCCGCGGGTCCGGCGCCTCCTTGCGCGCCTGCTTCCGCGGTCTCACCTGCCTCGCCTGCGGGGCCATCGGGCCCCTGGCATGCGGCGAGGGTTCCAAGCAAAGTGACAGTCATCATCAGCCGAGAGCAACGCATGATCGAGTCTCCACGCGGCAGTCTCCGCGAGCGCTGCCTGGTGCACGATGCGTACCCCGAGGTGCAGCTGCCTCGCGCGGTCGGGGGAGGGACCGCGCGACGTGCAAGGCGTGCACGTCGGTGAAAATCCTGCACATGAGGTGCGCCGACCGAGCCCCCGCCCGAGTGGCTGCTTGCCGCTCCGGCGTGGGCACGCCGCTTGCGGAAGCGCGCGCATGCTCTCTCAAAAAGCCTCGCTGGCCATCGTCGCCGTGATCGTCGGCGTTGGCGGCTACGCGCTCCTGCGGAACGACGGTCCGCCCGCGCCGGCGGCTGCGATCCCCGCCTCGAACATGGCTCCGCTCAGCGCGCCGCAGATGGCCGGAACGACTGCGCTGCCGCCCGGGCATCCCGCGATCGGCGCGGCCGGCTCGAACACGAGCGGCATGGGCATGGGAAGCGCGGGCGCAGCCATGCCGCTCCCCGGCGACGAGCCGGCGACCCTCCGCTGGACGGCGCCCGCCACGTGGAAGGTGCTCCCCAATCCGAGCACCATGAGGCTCGCCACCTACGGCGTCCCCCACGCCGCCGGCGACAGCGAGGACACCGAGGTGAGCGTGAGCCGCGCCGGTGGCACCGCGGACGCGAACATCGAGCGCTGGCTCGGTCAGTTCGACAATCGCGGCAAGGAGACGCGCACCGAGAGCACCCGCAAGGGGCTCAAGGTCACCGTCGTCGACGTCTCCGGAACCTTCCTCGGCGGCGGGATGACCCCGGGCGCAGCGCCCGCTTCGCATCCGGGCTGGTCGCTGCTCGCCGCTATCGTCGAGGGCTCCGGCACCCCCTACTTCGTGAAGATCACGGGGCCGGCGGCGACGGTGCGCTCGGCTCGCCCGGGGCTGGACGCTCTGCTGGCGAGCCTCGCTCCGAGCTGACGTCGTTCAGCTGCGCGCGCCGCAGATCGCGGACGACGACCACGAGAAACGCCGCAAACGAGAGGGTGCCGAGCACCTGGCCGACCGACATCGCGAGGATGACCGGGATCGGCCGGGGATCGACCATCGACCAGCTGATGAGCACCAGCGCGACCAGCGCGACGACGCAGGCGAGGTCGAGCACCCGCTTGCTGGGGATGCCCACGAGACGCTTCCACCAGCTCACGGCGCCACCGGCGGTCGCGCGTTGGGGTGGGCAAATCCGTGGCATCCGACGCTGGCGCAGCTCACCTGGTTGGTGCGCACCGCGGCCAGCGCGGCCGTGTGGTCGGGGACGGACTGCCAGATCGTGTCGGTGGTCGAGTGACACTGCATGCAGCTCTCGTTGGGGTACGGCTGGTAAAGGTGGATGCGGCTCTTGGCTGCCTCGGCGGAGACGTGCAGGTACTGCGTGTAATAGAGCCAGACGTGCTTCATCCCGTCGGCCTTGGTGAGCACCGTCCCGAACATCCCGTAATCCTCGTGGCAGACGTAACAGTTCTCCGCGCCGAAGAGCGCGGTGCGGCTGTGACGTGAGGAGAGCGATCCGCTGTGCGGATCGTTCGAGTCGGAGACCTGCGGCGACATCACGTGGCAGTCGGCGCAGAAGCTGCGCTGCTTGGTCGTCTCGTAGCCCTGCAGGTTCCCCGAGGCGGCGGCGCCGATGGGGAGCACACCGAGCCCGAGGAGCAGCCAGACCTTCACCATGCCGGTGAGCGCCGGGCGCCGTGTGAGGTAGCCCACCAGGATGATCGCGGCGCCAAGGGCGCACGCGAGCGAGACGATGGCGAGAAACGAGAGGTTCAAGAACGTCCTTTGGCGGGTGCGCGCACAACTTGCAGACGCGGACCGCGAACATGCGGTGCAAGAGGGTGGCCATGGTGCTGATCGGGTTGTGGGCGTCGCCCGCGATGGCCGATCCGATCCGTCTCCGTGCGGACGCCATCGCCGACACGCAGACCGAGACGCAGTCGCCGACGGGGCTCATCGTGCTCGAGGGGCAGGACCGGGTGCGGCCGTGGATGGATGTCGAGGGGCTGGTGTGGGCGGGGACCAAGCGGAGCGCCACCGGCGACGTGCTCACCCTGGCGCTGCACCTGCGCGAGCCCCACGGGTACGGCGAGCTGCGCGCCGGGCGCTTCGTGGTGGCCACCGGCGCGATGTTCCCCGTGCAGATCGACGGGGCGTGGGCCATCGGGCGCACCGCCGCCGGTTCCAGCGTGGAGGTATTCGGCGGCTTGCCGGTCGTTCCGCGCTTCGGCGCCCGCGCCTACGACTGGCTCGTCGGCGCCCGCATCGCGCAGCGGCTCGCCGCCAAGCTCACCCTCGGAGCCTCCTACGTGCAACGACGCGACTACGGCGACATCTCCAACGAGGAGGTCGGCCTCGACCTCGCCGCGCAGCCGGTGCACGGGCTCGATATCGCGGGGAAGGCCGCCTACGACATCACCTCGCCGGGGATCGCCGACGCGCGCGTCTCGGCAGCGACGCGGGTGAAGGACGTCCGCGTCGAGCTGTTCGGCGCCGAGCAGTCACCGGGGCGCATCCTCCCGGCGACGTCGCTCTTCTCGGTGCTCGGTGACTTTCCCTCGGAGCAGATCGGCGGGACGGTCCGCTGGTGGGCGGCGCCACGGCTCGACGTGCTCGGGAGCGGCGCGGGGCAGCTGGTCGGCGGCATCCTGGGGATGAACGCCTGGGTGCGCGCCACCCTGCGCCTCGACGACAAGGGGGCCGGCAGCGTCGGCGCCGAGCTTCGCCGGGTGGACGTGGCGGCCGCACGCTGGAGCGGGCTTCGGCTCGTCGGCTCCCAGCCGATCGGCGGAGGCCTTCGCGTCTCGACGGAGCTCGAGCTGGTGATCCCCGACGAGCCGAACGGGCGCGGTAACGCGTGGCCCTGGGGCCTGCTGGCGCTCGCCTGGCGATCGAAGAGCGGCTGGGACGTGGCCGGCGCCTTCGAAGGGGCCTCGACCCCGGAGCACCGCTACGAAGCCAACGCGCTCGCGCGCCTCTCGCGCGCCTGGGAGATCCATTGACCACCTGGCGGCACCTGCGCGCGACGATCCTCTTCGCGGCCGCTCTCGCGCTGGCCCTCGGCCTCGCCGCCTGCGCCGGTCTGCTGGGGATCCGACCCGCCGAGACCGCGCATCCCTTCGAGCACCGCGCGCACGTCGACAAGGGGATCAACTGCGTCGTCTGCCACGCGGGCGCGGAGACGGCCGGCGACACCGGCGCGCTCCACCTGCCGACGGACGCGCTCTGCCGCAGCTGCCACACCAAGCCGCACGACGAGCACTCCTGCCTGGCGTGCCACGGCGCCTCGTACATCCGGCAAGGCGCGGAGCTCGCCAAGGCCAGCCTCCGCTTCGATCACGCCAAGCACGGGCCGAAGGTGCACGGCGACTGCGTGAAGTGCCACTCGGCCGTCGCCGATCCGCAAGTGCAGTCGCTCATCCCCAAGATGGCCATGTGCTTCACCTGCCACGAGCACTCCGATCAGTGGACCCTGCGCGACTGCCAGAGCTGCCACGTGGACCTCTCCCAGGAGGACGCGCCTCCGCAGAGCCACCTGGTGCACGACGGCGACTGGATCCGCGAGCACGGCACCCGCGCCGCCAGCGAGTCGGATCTCTGCTCCAGCTGCCATACCGATCGCTCCTGCGCGAAGTGCCACGGCGTGGGCACCGTGCCGACGCTCCCCTGGAAGATGGCGCTGGGCGCACCGGGTGAGGTGCCGCTCGCCGGTCTGCACCGCGCCGGCTTCCGCTCGCGCCACGCCGAGGAAGCGCGCGCCGATCCGGGGATCTGCGCGACCTGCCACAGCGAGAATTCCTGCGTCAGCTGCCACGCGGCGTCGCACGTCTCGCCGGGTGGGACGACGCGCAGCCCGCATCCGATCGGCTGGGTGTCGGCCGGTCGCGGCGGCGGTGATCACGGCGGCCAGGCGCGCATCGATCCCATGTCCTGCGCCGGGTGCCACAGCGGCGCCGGCGAGCAGCTCTGCGTCGGCTGCCACAAGGTCGGCGGCGGCGGAGGCAACCCGCACGGACCGGGCTTCAGCAGCACCAAGAACAAGACGCACGACATGCCCTGCCGCCTGTGCCACGGCGTCGGCTCGTGACGGCCATGAGCACTCGCCGGCGCGTGCTGATCGTCGTGGCGATCGTCGCGGCGTGTCTGCTCGTCGCGGGCGGGCTCGCGGTGCGCGCCTTCCTCGCCCACCGCAGCGTGGTTCCCCCGGAGGCGCCGGTGGTCGTACCGGCGAAGTGGGAGCAGTTCCGCACCAGCCCCGGCCATCAGGAGCACGTGGGCAAGCAGGGGATCGAGTGCAAGAGCTGCCACGATTACGAGAAGGACGGGTTCGTGAACCCGGGCCTCG
>JAMFST010001326.1 GCA_026225435.1 Labilithrix luteola | reverse complement strand
GCGTCCTCGACATCGAGCGCTGGGGCAAGGCGCTGGTCCTCGCGGTGCACCACCCGGTGACCGAGAACGCCCTGCTCGTCGCCGCCATGTGCGAAGGGGCGATGCACGCGGCCACCGGTCGTGACCTCACCTGCGTCGCGCTCGGCAGCGAAGAAGGCGTCGCCCGCATCCTGGTCGCCAGCAAGGCCACCGCCGACCGCGCCAAGGCGCTGGTCGAGAAGGGTGAGAGCTGGCGCTCGATCGTCATGCAGGTCCAGGCTCCGCGTACCGGAGGTGCGGCATGAGCGCCCAGGAGCGAATCACCAAGCTGGAAGCGCTCCTCGAGCGCGTTCGTGAACGCGGCACGCGCGACGACTCCGCTGCGGCCGCGGGTCACCTCGCTGCCGTCGCGGTCGCGAAGGCGCCGTCGCCGGCCGCCGTGGCCACGCCCGTCCCGGTCTCCGCGCCGGCGCCGGTGTCGGGGATCCCCGAGGTCACCGTCGGTCGCGAAGTGGTCCGCGAGCAGCGCGAGGACGGACGCCGCATCAGCAACGTCCCCGCGTCGGTGAAGGGGACGACCGATCAAGAGCTCCCCTCGGTCATCATCGCGCCGCCGCCGTCGGCCAGCCAGATCGTCTCCTCGCCCCCCTCGTCGATGGAGCTCGACGCCGACGACGTCATCGAGGCGGCGCCCGCACCGGCGCGCACGCTCTCGCGCCCGCCGCCCCCTCCGCCGGCTCGCTCCCCGAGCGTCCCGCCGCCGGCCGCGGCCACGCCGGTCCCGGTCTCGGTGCCGCCCGCCGCCCCGCCGACGACCGCCCGTGGCGCCGCGCCCACCATCCCGCCGGAGACCGCGCCGGTGACGACGCAGCCCTCGCTCTCCGTCCCCACGCCGGCCAATGCGCTGCCGGTGAACCGCGTGCCGAACGCCCCCGAGCCGCGCCACAGCGAGAACCGCCTGGGCGACGCGGACATCACGGCCGGTCACCCGGTGAGCACCGCCGACGTGCTCCTCGACGACGAGGTCCCGACGCCGTCCTCGTCGCGCCGTCCGCGCAGCGAGCACGCCGCCGCGCTGGAGGACGATGAGGTCAGCCCGCCGCCGCAGACCATCCCGCCGGAGTCCGGTCGGCAAGCGACCCCGTCGCCGGCCGAGAGCGGCAAGCGCCCGAGCGTCCCCGCGGTCGCCTTCGAGCGCACGCCCGCGCCGCAGTCGGTGCGCCCGGACGTGGCCACCGGTCGCCAGCCGGAGGCGCAGGTCGCGTCCTTCCGCGGCGCCGCGCCCGTCGCGAAGCCCGCCACCTTCGGCGAGCTGCTGGACAACGCCCTCTCGCTCTGAACGAGCGCGCAGCGCACCTCGGCCTCCGCTCGTCGTGCTTGCACGACGTTCGCCGCAGGCGACCCAGGGAGGCTCAAGACCTCCGGTCTTGAGGGGGCGGCAGCCCCACCTGGGTAAAGACCGACGGGTACAGCTCGATCACTCCGTTCGAGCGATCTTGTCGATCCGCCTATCTCGGATCCAGGTCCGTTGGCGGCGCGCGTACACGCGGGTGGCGCGCTCGATGGTGAGCGCGAGATCCGCTTCGGCGAGCTGGCCGTCTAGGTGCTGGCTGACCTCGCGGTAGCCGACGGCGCCCATCGCGCGCGTCTCGCCGAAGCCGCGCCGACGTAGCTCGCGCACCTCGTCGATCCAGCCGGCCTCGAGCCAGCGGCGAACGCGCGCCGCGATGCGCACGTCGAGGTCCGCCGCGCTCACCTCGGGGGCGAGGAGCCGCGCGGGGTAGCGCTGGGTGGCGAAGCCGTGATCCTTGCGCCACTCGCTCATCGTCCGCCCGCTCGCGGCGAACACTTCGAGCGCGCGACTCACGCGGATCACGTCGTTGGGGTGCAGGCGCGCCGCCGACTCCGGATCGACGACGGCGAGCTGATCGTGCAGGGCCGTGTTCCCCTGCTCACGCGCGATCTGCTGGTGGAGCGCGCGCAGCTCGGCGTCGGCCGGCGGCGCGCCGGAGAGCCCCTCGAGCAGCGCCTTCACCCAGAGGAAGGTGCCGCCGCAGACG
>JAMFST010001325.1 GCA_026225435.1 Labilithrix luteola | reverse complement strand
GCATGGAGCGACCCACGCCGAAGCGGGGCTCGGGATCGTGAGGCAGCTGTCTTCAGCCCATCGGCGTTGCTCGCGCGTTCGCTGACGGTGGCGGGGGGGGTGGGGGCGGTTGCTTCGCTCGCGGCGATCCGTCGCTTGCTGGCGACGAGCCACCCGCTGCGTAGCTTTCACGGACGCACCGTGCTGGTCACCGGCGGGTCGCGCGGACTTGGGCTCGAGGTGGCGCGCTCCTTCGCCCGCCAAGGCGCCGAGGTGATGATCGCCGCGCGGGTCCGCTGGCGCTGATGCTCGAGGCGGCGCCGCGCATGCGTGACGACGGCGGCGGGCGCATCGTCAACGTCGCGTCCATCGGCGGTCTCGTCGCCGTGCCGCACCTGCTGTCCTACTCGGCGAGCAAGTTCGCGCTCGTCGGTGTGTCGCAGGGGCTGCGCAGCGAGCTCGCCAAGGACGACGTGGTCGTCACCACCGTCTGCCCGCTGCTGACGTGGTCGGCGCCGCGCGCCGCCGAGCGCATCGTGCTCGCGTGTCGCCGAGGCGAGGGGCGCGTGGTGCTCGGCTTCCCGGCGAAGGTGCTGGCCACGCTCGACGCGCTCATGCCGGACCTGATGGCGCAAGCGATGGCGCTGACGGCGCGCCTGCTGCCGGCACCGCCGGCGAACGGCTCTCGCGCTAGCAAGACCGGCGCGGAGTCCGAGTCGCCGCTCACCCGCGGCCCGCTCCTCGCGCTGAACCGGCGCGCGGAGATCACGGGGAACGAGCGGCACAACTAGCTGGCTAGTCGCCCTTGGGCTCGACCAGCTTCGGGGACGCCTGCACCACGCGGGCGACGGCTTCCTGGCCGAAGAACTCCAGCACCTGCTGGACCTTCAGCTTCTCCTGGTTCGACGCGGCGATCAGCTCCTGCTGCGTCGTCACCTGGAGCTCCATCAGCTTGCGGATCTCGTTGATCTCCCCGGTGAGCTTCTCGATGCGCCGCTTGGCGTCGCCGAGGACCTCCTGGGTGTGGCGCTCGCCGTGCTGGATGTACGCCTCGAGCGCCTGGATCTCCTGCGCGCCCCCCTCGATGATCTGATCGATGGGGATGCCGAAGGCGATGAGGGACGCCTCGACGACCTGCTTCTTCACCTCGTGCGAGGCGGACGCCGGCAGGGACTGGAGCAGAGCCGTCGCCTTGGCCACCCGCTCTTGCTCCTGGTCGGAGATGTGCGCGGCGCGGAACACCTCGGTGAAGGTGCCGGCGGTCGGCTTGGCGCCGGCCGTCATGTTGGGGACGTCGCCGGGCAGGCGAATCGAGGCCGGCGCGGTGGCCGGCGGGGGAGGAGGCGCGGTGCGCCGGCGCGGGACGGCCACCGCCTGGGCGACCTCCTCGTGCTCGACGTCGGGCGTGGACTCCGCCCCACCGTCCTCGTCCTCCTCGCGGACGACGAACCACCCGAGAACCGTGTCCCCCAGCTTCTTCTTCGTCGGCACGGCGTACGAAGCTATACGATGTCGCCCGTGGCTCAAACGCCGAAGCGTAAACCGCGTCGCGAGGAGGAACCCCCGTACGCGCGCTACGCCTTCCTCAATCCGTACAACCTGACGCTGCTCCTGGCCGTGGCGATCACCTCGGCCGCCACCGGGCACTACTGGATGGCCATCATCGGCGCCGCGCTGGAGCTGATGTGGATGCTCTTCGCGCCCGACTCGAAGCTGCTCCGCGCGACCGTGTTCGACGAGATGTGGAAGCGTAAGCAGAAGTTCGTGCTCGAGGACGCGCGCAACGCCAAGCTCGCCGAGCTGGCGCCGGAGGAGCGCGAGCGCTTCGCCAGCCTGGCCGTGCAACGGCAGCGCATCGAGCAGCTGGCGAACGACAACCCGTCGCTCACCACCGAGCTGATGGAGAACGAGCTGGCCAAGCTCGAGGCGCTGCTCGACGATTTCCTCGGCCTGGCGCTCCTCTCGTCACGCTGCGAGAAGCACCTCCAGAGCTTCGACTTCGCGGCGCTCCAGCGCAGCTGGTCGCTCTACGAGCACCAGGTGCAGTCCTTCCCCACGAGCGATCCGCGCCGCGCGGTGGCGGAGAAGAACCTCGACGTGCTGAAGAAGCGCCGCCAGCGCTGGGAGGAGCTGCAGGCGACCCACCAGACCTCGCGCGGGCAGATGGACCTCATGGAGCAGACCTTCCGCCTGCTCGGCGACGACATCGTCACGGCGAACCCGGGTGAGCTGGGCGTGCGGCTGGACGAGCTGCGCATCGGTGTCGACGCGATCCGCGAGGCGCAGGACGACGAGTCGACGGATGCGTACGCGTTCCAGGAGCTCGAGGAGCAGGACGCTCGGCAGCAGCAGGAGCAGCGGACGAGGCACTAGCGCGCGCGTCAGCCATCGTCGCCGTCGGCGACGATGAGCCGTGTCCCGTGCTCGGCGCCGATGGGCACCTCGGCGGGTTGCGAGGCGAACCACTGGGTGTAGCCGCAGGAGCGGCAGGTGTACGTGACGAGCGCGCCGTGGACCGCCTTGGGGAGGCCGGTGAAGCGGCTGCGGTCCTTCTGCAGCGCCATCGGGGCGGAGGCGCCGCCGACCTCGTCGACGGGCTGGCTGGCGATGACCTCGGGGTGGCGGCAGAGCGGGCAGCGGCCCTTGCGGATGTCATCCATCTCTCGAGATCTAACGCTTCTCGGCTCAGCGCTGGATCCCCATCTGCACGATGGCCGCGCCGGCGACGATGACGGCCACGCCGAGCCAGGTCGACGGAGGCACCGCCTCGTGGAAGACGAGCTTGCCGAAGAGCACGCCGACGATGGCGAAGACGGCCACGTAGACGCCGATCAACTTGGAGAAGTCGACCGGAACCAGGTTGACGATGAGACCGTAGACACCGACGACGGCGACTCCGAGGGCGACGAACAGCAACCCGCGGCCGCGTAGCCCGGAGCGGATCATGGCGTCACCGCCGACCTCGAACGTCGCGGCGAGCGCCAGGATCAGCAGATCGAGGAGGAGGCGCACGCCGTCACAGCGTCCGGAACAACCCTCGCAGCTCGTGCTCCAGGGCGACGAAGTCCGGGCGCTCCATGATCCCCTTTTGCCAGGCGAGGCCGCGGTCCACCAGATCGTACTCGCCGACGATCTTGGCGCCGGGGACGTGCTTGCCGTTCTTGCTGGCGCGGCCGAGCATGTACAAGGTGTCGCTGACCGCCATCGCCGCGCGGATGTCGTGGGTGACGATCATGACGGTGTTGAACTCGTCGAGGTTGGCGACCTCGCAGATCAGCTTGGAGACGTCCTCGAGCGCGGCGGGGTCGAGGCCGCTGAAGGGCTCGTCCAGCAGCAGAAAGCGGCGGGGGACGACGAGCTGCTGGGCGATGGCGACGCGCTGCTTCTGCCCGCCGGACAGCTGCCCCGGGTAGAACCCGGCGCGGTCCTCCATGCCGAAGGTCTTGAGCAGCTCCTGCGTGCGAGCCTCGCTCCTGGCGGCGGAGAGGCCGCCGATGCTGCCGGCGAGGAGCAGGTTCGACTCGACGGTGCGGTGACGCAGGAGCGGGTAATCTTGGAAGACGACGCCGACGGTGCCGGCGGGGAGCTCCTCACCCTGCAGGCCGCGCACGGTGCCGCTGTCGGGCGCGTCGAGGCCGGCGATGATGCGCAGGAGACGCGTCTTGCCCACGCCGGACGGACCGAGCAGGGCGACGACCTGCCCGGTCGTGATCCCCTCGCGGATGCGGTCTTTCACCTGGAAGGTGACGCCGTCGAGGATCAGGTGCTCCTCGAGGGTGAGCCCGACCTCCTTCACGTCGAGGACGACCTCGCCGACGCTGGCTCCGGGGATCATCGGCGCACCTTTCCGAGCCGCGCGTGCGGGCAGAGGACCGCGCGCAGGAGCCCGACGAGCGCGTCGATGCCGAGGCCGACGAGCAAGATCACGAGCAGGAGCGCGTAGACGTCTTCCAGGCGAAAGTGCTTGTTCTCGTTGAGGATGAGCGCGCCGATGCCGCCCTCCGCGCGGGAGATGCCTTCGACCATGGTGATCATCGACCAGCCGATGGCGACGTTCTGGCGGAGCACCTCGAGGGCGCGGTCGAGGGTGCCGCGGACGACCACCTCCCAGACGATGAGCAGCTCGCTCGCGCCGAGCACGCGCATGTGATCGAACTCCGAGCGCGGGATCTCGAGGACCGTCTCGGCCATCGAGGTGACGAAGAAGCTCGCCATGCCGAAGGTGAGCAGCGCCACCTTGAGCGCGTAGCCGCCGCCGGTCAGCAACGTGAGCGGGAAGACCAGGCCGGTGATGCCGAGGAAGCGCAGCTTCGACGCCGCCTGCACCAGCGGGCGCATCGCCGGGACCACCGTGAGGTAGGCGAGGCCGAGCGCCAGCACGGTGGTGATGAGCGTCGCGTGGAAGATCAGCTTCAGGGTGGTGAAGAGCTCCGGCCCGAGGCCGTCGTTCCACCAGAGATCATGAAGCGCGTGGATCACCTCGGGCGGCGTGGGGAGCGTCTTCCACGGCGACGCTATCCACAGGAGCAGGGCGATCGCCGTCCAGAAGGCGACGATCAACCCGGCGACACGCCCGCCGACGACGTGGTTCGGATTGAAGACTCCGAACGCAGCAGCTTTGCTACGCCGTCGGGCGAGCTTGGTGGCCACGAATCAGGTGGAGGTGCCGAGCACGATCACGACGCGGCGGTTCTTCGCCTTGCCGTCGGGCGAGCTGTTCGGCGCGATCGGCTCCTGCTGGCCGTGCGCGATGACGCGGATGCGCCCCTCGGGGAAGCTGGACGGCGCCTGCTTCTCCAGCCAGGTCTTCACCGCGAAGGCGCGCGACTCGCTGAGCGCCATGTTGGCCTCCGGCGTGCCGGTGTTGTCGGTGTGGCCGTGCACCTCCACGATGGTGCCGCTGGCGACGACCAGGTCGTTCAGCAGGTTCTGCAGGTCCTTGCTGGCGGCCGGGGTGAAGTTGGCGTTGCCGCTCTCGAAGGGGATGTCCCACGAGCGACGGCTGACGACGTTGCTCACCTTCTGCCCGGCGCTGAACGAGGGGTTGTCCGCCGCGGCGCCCGCGTCGGCCGCCTTGGTGGCGACGTCCTTCAGGTACGACGTGTCGAGGATCTGCTCGGTCGGGTAGAAGGTCGGCACCAGCGCCGGGTACTGCGACTTCACGACGTTGCCGAAGACGGTGTACGTCGCGCCGAAGGCGTTGATGCTGCCCGGGGCGAGACCGAAGAGCTGGAGGTTGTCGGCGAGGTTCGAGACCGTCGAGCCGCCGAGGTCCACGTCGACCCCCTTGGCGTCCTTCTGCGTGACGCCCTTGTAGTACTTGTACCAGTAGCCGGTGTCCTGCTCCTTGTAGGCGAGCGCGCTGACGGCGGCCGCCTGCTTGAGCGCGTCGTCGCTCGCCTTGACCTTGTCGGAGCCCTCGAAGATCGCCGCGAGCATCCCCTCGACGATCGCGCGGTTGGCGGTCATCCACTTCTTGTTGCCGATGATCACCGCCGGCATCTGCGAGCGGTACTCCTTGGTCGACACGATGTTGATGATGCCGCCCTTCTTCTCGGCGACGGTCACGTCACCGGGCGTCCAGGTCACGACGCTGTCGACGCAGTGCTTCTCCTTGGCGCCGGTCTTGACGTTCTTCATGTCGGTGCAGAAGCCGCTGACGTACTTCTGACCGGCCTCGATGTAGTCGCTGGCGTTGACCCAGTTGAGCGCGTCGGGGTCGTAGGTGGTCTCGTCGGGGTTGTTGGGGATCTTGTTGTCCCCGAGCCACTTGAGGGCGATGTTCCAGTCACCGTCGCGGAGCACGCCCGCGGTCAAGCCGCCGCGCGCCGCCTGCGGGTTGGTCTTCCACGCCGCCGGGGCCATCAGCTTGTCCTCGCCGCGGCT
>JAMFST010000154.1 GCA_026225435.1 Labilithrix luteola | reverse complement strand
GGTGACGTCCACCTTCGCCTCGTAGTGACCGCCGGCGAGGCGCACGGCCTGCTCGTCGAGCGCCAGCACCGGCCGGACGATGCGCGCGTTGAGCGCGGCGAAGGCGGCCAGCGCCACGGCCAGCGTCGCCGCCAGGAGCCCGAGGGTCACCATCATCAGCCGCTGCGTCTGCGCGCGCAGGCCGCTCACCTCGTCGGCCGTGCGCCCCTCGAGCATGGCGAAGAACTCGGCGATCGGCTCCATGATCGACGCCTTCGCCTGGTGGTAGCGCGCGCCGTGGAGCAGCTCGCGCGCCATCACCGGATCGGGCGCCCGGTGGATGGCGAAGGCGCCGGTGCCGTCGTCGAAGGCCCCCTTCATCGCGTTCATCGCCACGCGCTCCAGGTTCACCAGCGTGTCCGAGCGCTCCTGCGACTTGCGCAGCTTGGCGAACTCCGCCGCCGTGAACCCCTCGCGCACCATCAGGTCCTGCAGCGAGATGCGCTCGCCCGGTGGACGGATGTACGGCGTGTCGCAGGGGACGAGATCCCAGTAGATCCCCTGTACATTGGCCGGGCGGGGCGCCTCGCCGTTGCGGATGGCGAGGATCTCGTTGAAGCTGCGCTCGTAGCACTCGTTGCCGGTCACCGCGTAGGTGCGGGCCATGCGGGTGAGGTCGTCGGAGCTCTGGCGCAGCTCGTCGGCCAGCTTGTACGAGCGGTAACGCCGCTCGTTGCTCTCGGTGACCGCGCGCTCGTTCCGCACCATCAGGACGGTCAGCACGATGGTCGCGCTGAGAGACAGCGTGACCAGCGCCACGATGAGGGCAAAGAACCGGCGAAGGGTCATGATCCCCCGATTATCGGGTACACTTCACGGTTGGCCATGCCCGATCGACCGCCGTCTCTGCGACCGCCTGCGCCCGTGGAAGGTCCAGCTCACGTGCTGGTCATCGACGACGACCGAATGAGCCAGATGCTGCTCTCGCGCAACCTGCGGCAGGCGGGCTACGAGGTGCAGGCGGCGAGCAGCGGGCGCGAGGGGCTGGACAAGATGCGCGCCCAGCCGTTCGACCTGGTGATCCTCGACTTCGTCATGCCGGAGATGGACGGCTACGAGGTGCTCGGTGAGATCACCAACGACGAGCGGCTGCGCTCCGTCCCGGTCGTCGTGGTCTCCGGCGTGGACGACGTGAGCAACGCCGCCACCCTCGTGGAGGCGGGCGCCGCCGACTACCTCACCAAGCCGGTCGACTCGGGTCTGCTCCGCGCGCGCGCCAGCCGCTGCATCGACACCAAGCGCATGCGCGACCGCGAGCAGCGCTTGTACGCCGAGATCGAGGCCGGCTACGCCAGGCTGCGCGAGCTCGAACGCCTGCGCGACAGCCTCACGCACATGATCGTGCACGACCTGCGCACGCCGCTCACCTCGCTCCTCTCCAGCGTGAAGACGGTGGCGCAGCTGGGCGATTCGCTGCCGCCGGATCGACGCGCCCGCCTCCTCGCCCTGGCATCCCGCGGCGGCGACGCGCTCGTCGAGATGATCAACGACCTGCTCGACGTCCACAAGCTCGAGGGCGGTCACGGCATCCTTCACCGCGCCTCGGGCGACCTCGCGCCGGTCCTTCGCCGCGCCGCCGAGCAGGTCGAGGGCGTGGCCGAGGAGGCCGGCGTCACGCTCACCGTGGATCTCGGCGGTCTGGAGATCGCCGGCGAGCGCGCCGCTCTCTTCTTCGACGCCGCCAAGATCGAGCGCGTCGCCGTCAACCTCCTCGGCAACGCCATCAAGGCCACCGACGACGGCGGTAAGATCGGCCTGCGCGCCAGCTGGCAGAGCGGCGCCGACGGAGCCGGAGTGCGGGTCGAGGTGAGCGACACCGGCTCCGGCATCCCCGCCGAGCACCTCGAGCACCTCTTCGAGAAGTTCTACCGCGTGGGCGGCACCGACGAGAGCAGCGACGTGCGCCGCGGCTCGACGGGCCTCGGGCTCACGTTCTGCAAGATGACGGTGGATGCGCACGGCGGCACGTTGAGCGTGCGGAGTGAGGTCGGCGTGGGGACGACCTTCGTGTTCACGTTGCCGGAGGGGTAAGCTGGCGCGATGACGGACGGAGGGGCGCGCAAGGTCCTGTACATTTGCGGAGCAGCGTTCGCGCTGCTCCTGGTCACCGGCTCCGGCGGTTGCTCGCGAGAGAACGGCGCATCGTCGGACGGAGGCGCCGCCGGCAGCTCCGCGGCCCCCGATGCCGCCGCCCTCAACGCCACGAAGGCCGTCGACGCTGCGTCGCTCGTCCCGTTCGGCAAGCCCTTCGACCTCAAGGTCGGCGACCTCGCCATCACCTACTGCGACGACAACGGCGCCTGGCGCTACGACACCGTCACCGACACCAGCATCCACGTCGATCGCACCTGCCCGCCGGAGGAAGACGCCGACACCGCCTGCGGCTGCGGCGGAGCGAAGGTCAAGGTGCGCAACCCCGGCCTCGGCCCGAGCGACGTCGTCGACACCGACGACGGCTCGTACCCGCTACCGGGGCGTGTCCACGACTGCGCCTGCCTCGGGCAGACGATCTACGTCGCGACGGACATGGGCGACATCTTCGCCTTGGCCCACGTGCAGAAGCCGCGGCTGATCGCGCACGCGAAGGCGCAGCGGATCGCGGTGAGCCCGAAGTGGATCGCGTGGACCGACGGGAAGAAGGTCAGCGTGATCAAGGCGAAGTGAGCGTGAATCGCCCTGCGCCGTTTCGAGCGCTTCTCCCTCTTCTCGCCGCGACGAGCGCCTGCGCGTCGCCGTCCGCCGTATCCGCTCCCGGCGTTCCGGAG
>JAMFST010001324.1 GCA_026225435.1 Labilithrix luteola | reverse complement strand
GACGCCCGCGCCGCAGTGGGTGCGGGTCGTCGGCGGCTTCAGCGAGATGCAGTTCGCCGAGAAGCGGCTCCCCACGCTCGACGAGCTCAATCGCGCGGCGCCCGACACGCCGGTGTTCATCCTTCACCTCTACGACCGCGCGCTGCTCAACGGCGCCGCGCTCCGGGCCTGCGGCTACACCCGGGACACGCCCGATCCGGCGGGCGGGCAGATCGTCCGCGACGCGCACGGCGAGCCGACCGGGCTGCTCCTCGCCACGCCCAACGCGACCATCCTCTACGCGACCCTGGCCCGCGGGCCCAAGCTCCCCGCCGAGTACCAGGAGAGCTCGACGCAGCACTTCATGCGCGAGCTCAATCGGCTGGGCGTCACCGGGGTGATCGACGCCGGCGGAGGCTTCCAGAGCTACCCCGACGACTACGCTGTCATCCAGAAGCTCGCCCGTGACGGCAAGCTGACCCTGCGCATCGCCTACAACCTCTTCACCCAGAGCAACGGCGCGGAGGCGAAGGACTTCCGCCAGTGGACGGAGATGCTCGCGCCGCACACCGGTGACGATCTCCTGCGCCACAACGGCGCCGGCGAGATGCTGGTGTTCTCGGCGGCCGACTTCGAGGACTTTCGCCAGCCGCGCCCGGAGCTCCCGGCGAACATGGAGGGGAGCCTCGAGGAGGTGATTCGCATCCTCGCCGAGAAGCGCTGGCCCTGGCGCCTGCACGCGACGTACGACGAGACCATCGGGCGGGCCCTCGACGTCTACGAGCGAGTGAGCCGGGACGTCCCCTTCGCCGGCCTGAACTGGTTCTTCGATCACGCCGAGACCATCTCCGACCGGAACATCGACCGCATCGCCGCGCTCGGCGGCGGCATCGCCGTGCAGCACCGGATGGCCTACCAGGGCGAGTACTTCATCGAGCGCTACGGTCGCGAGGCCGCGCGCCGGACGCCGCCCATCTCTCGCATGCTCCGCGCCGGGATCCCGGTGGGAGCTGGCACCGACGCGACCCGCGTGGCGTCGTACAACCCGTGGGTCTCGCTCGCCTGGCTGGTCACCGGCAGGACCGTGGGCGGGACGAAGATCTACGAGGACGCCGACCTCCTCGATCGCGAGCAGGCGCTGCGGCTGTGGACCGAACAGAACACCTGGTTCTCCTCGGAGGTCGGGAAGAAGGGGGTCATCGCGCCCGGGCAGCTCGCCGATCTGGCGGTGCTCTCGGGCGACTACTTCACCGTCCCCAGCGACGAGATCTCGCGCCTCGAGTCGGTGCTCACCGTCGTCGGGGGGCAGATCGTGCACGCAGCAGCGCCGTTCGGCGGTCACGCTCCGCCGCTGCCGCCGGTGATGCCCGACTGGTCACCGGTCAAGACCTTCGGCGGCTACGCGCGGCAAGAGCGCCTGGCGGGCGGTGCGTCCGCCGCGGCCTCCGTCACCAGCCGGATCGTCACCCCGGCCGACGATCCGTCCCTCGCGGACCTCCTCGGCTGCAGCTGCTTTGCTTTCTGAACGTGCTGCTCCGGACGACACCCGGTCTGGCGTTCGCGGCGCTGCTTGCCGCCGCCGTGCCCGCGCGCGGCGACGAGGGTGATCCGCGCCGCGACTACCAGCTCCTGCGCGACAACGAGAGCTGGGCGTGGCTACGGCAGGATCACGACGGCTCCGATCTCTTCGACCCGCTCAAGTATGCGCGGCTGTCGCCCGCGCGCGACGATCTGTACCTCACGCTCGGCGGCGAGACCCGGCAATGGGTGGAGGGCTACCACAATGAGCTGTGGGGAATGACCGGAGTTGCCAGCAACGTCTACTGGCTGCAGCGCTACATGGTCCACGCCGATCTCCACCTGACTCCCTACTTCCGCCTCTTCACGCAGATGAAGAGCGGTATCGAGTACGGGCGGCGGGGAGGACCGCGCCCGGTCGACGAGGATCAGCTCGACTTCAACCAGCTCTACGTCGACGCCATCGCCATCCCGGGTGCGACGCTCGACGCGGAGCCGAAGCTGCTCGCCCGCGTCGGGCGTCAGGAGATGAGCTACGGGAGCGGGCGCCTCATCGACGTGCGCGAGGGGCCCAACGTGCGCTTCGGCTTCGACGGCGCACGCGTCGTCTCGCGCGCGGGCCCGCTGCAGATCGACGCCTT
>JAMFST010001323.1 GCA_026225435.1 Labilithrix luteola | reverse complement strand
CCCTCCACTCACGCGGGTGCTGCGCTACGCGTCGCACAAGAACGGGACCGCCTCGGCTTGACTGACCGCGTCGAGGCGGGTCGTTTGACGGACGCGGGCGTGCTATCAGGGCGCCCGTGCCGCGCGCAAAGAAGAGCGAGACCTCCGCGACCCCCGCCATGCCGCCTGCCAAGAAGGCGGCGGCCAAGCGCGCGCGCGCCAAGTCGCCTGCCGCCGAAGGAGCGAGCCGCGATCACGCCACCGACGAGGCGCGCGCCGGCGAAGCCGCCGGCGGAGACGCCGGAGAGCGCGCCGAGTCGAGCGACGACGAAGAAGGCGCAGAGGCCGGCGAGCGTGACGGGGCGACCGAGGCAGACGAGCCTGGCGCCGATGGCGACATCGACTTCGCCGACGAGGCCGAGGAGCTGGCCGACGTCGAGGAATCCGAAGGGGCCGACGGCGAGCCGCGCCCCAAGCGAGCGGCCGCCAAGCGCGCCACCGCGTCCGAAGATCGCGGCGGATCCCTCACCGGCTTCGACCCGATGGCCGCGTACCTGCGCGAGGTTCAGCGCCACCCGCTGCTGACGCCGGAGCAGACGCACGAGATCGCGGTCCAGTTCGTCGGCTCGCAGAACCCGGCGCTCGCCGCCAAGCTCGTCACCTCGAACCTGCGTCTCGTCGTGAAGATCGCCTACGAGTACCGCCGCGCCTACAAGAACATCATGGACCTGGTGCAGGAGGGCAACATCGGCCTCATGCAGGCGGTCAAGCGCTACGACCCGTACCGCAACGTGAAGCTCAGCTCGTACGCTGCCTGGTGGATCCGCGCGTACATCCTCCGCTTCATCTTGAACAACTGGCGCCTGGTGAAGCTCGGCACCACGCAGGCGCAGCGCAAGCTGTTCTTCAACCTGCGAAAGAAGCGCGCCGAGCTGGCCGCTCTCGGCATCGATCCGACCCACGAGGAGATCGCCAAGTCGCTCAACGTCCCCGAGGCCGACGTGGCGGAGATGGACGTGCGCCTCTCGTCCAACGAGCGCTCGCTCGACGCGCCGGTGGGCGACGCCGAGGGGCGGAGCATCGCTCGCGTCGACATGATGCCCAGCCTGTCGTCCGGCCCGGAGACGCTCGTCGCCGGCGAGGAGCTCCAGGTGCTCCTCAAGGACAAGCTCGCCGAGTTCCGCGAGACGCTCGCCGGCAAGGAGAAGGATCTGGCCATCTTCGACGAGCGCCTGGTGGCCGACGATCCGCTCACCTTGCAGGAGCTGGGCGATCGCTTCGGCATCTCCCGCGAGCGCGTCCGCCAGCTCGAGCAGCGCCTCACCGGCAAGCTCCGCGACTATCTCGAGCAGGAGATGGGCGACGCCGCGCACGTTCAGTAGCCGACGATGACTGACGGCCTCCTTTATATCGTCGCCACGCCGATCGGAAACCTCGGCGACCTCACGCCGCGCGCCATCGAGACCCTCAAGATCGTCGACCGGATCGCCGCCGAGGACACGCGCCGCACCCGCGGCCTCCTCACCCACCTCGAGATCACCGGCAAGCCGCTCGACCGGCTCGACGCGCACTCCAGCCCCGCCGACGTCGAGCGCATGGTGGAGCGGCTCAAGAACGGCGAGACCATCGCCCTCGTCACCGACGCCGGCACCCCTTCGGTGAGCGATCCGGGAGAAGCGCTGACCCGCGCCTGCATCGTCGCCGGCGTGCGCGTCGTCCCCGTTCCGGGCGCCAGCGCCGTCCTCGTCGCGCTGGTCGGGAGCGGGCTGGCGGCCGATGCTTTCCGCTTCGTCGGCTTCCTCCCCCGGCAAGGGCGCGAGCGGCGCGACGCCATCACCCGCATCAGCGGAGAGCGCGAGACGGTGATCCTCTTCGAGGCCCCCAACCGCACCCAGGCGACGCTCGAGGAGCTGGCCGACGCGACCCCCGAGCGCCCCGCCTGCGTCGCCCGCGAGCTCACGAAGATGCACGAGGAGTTCGTCCGCGGCACCTTGAAGGAGCTGGCCACCCGCGAGGAGTGGATCGGCGAGGTGGTCATCGTCCTCGGCCCCCACGACCCCGGCGAGCGCGAGGCGACGGTCGACGACCACGCGCTCGACACTCGCATCGACGTGGAGCTGCTCACCGGCGGGCACGCCAAGGCCATCGCCGAGCGGCTAGCGGCCTGGAGCGGACGCCCCCGCAGAGCCGTCTATGAGCGGCTCCTGGCGCGCAAGCAGATGAAAAAGTGAACGGGGCGCGCATTTGCGGCGCTCTTCGCCTTGAAACGGTCGTTGAAAGTGATAATCAACTTCCTACCGGTTCATGTACGTCTGTCTCTGCAAGGCCGTCACTGATCGCACCGTCCGTTCCCTCATCCGCGGGGGCGCCGAGACGCGCGCCGAGATTGGCGAACGTTGCGGCGCCGGGACCGACTGCGGCGGATGCCGCGGGCAGATCGACGACCTGATCGAGGAGGAGCTCGAGGCGCGCGGCTGCGCGTCGTGCCCGTCCGGCCCCTTGCGCCCCGCAGCGTCACCGGCGGCGGCAGCATCGGCGAGCGCTGGCTCGTCGGTTTTTGCACCGGCGTAGCCTGCGCGTTGAGTATCGTCCTTCTCATGAAGGGCAACCCGCAGGTCCTCACGCTGCTCAACGAGGTTTTGACCGCCGAGCTGACGGCGATCAACCAGTACTTCCTGCACGCGAAGATGCTGCAGAACTGGGGTTACCTCAAGCTGGCAAAGTACGTCCGCGACGAGAGCATCGACGAGATGAAGCACGCGGAGCGGCTCATCGACCGCATCCTCTTCCTCGACGGCGTCCCCAACCTCCAGCGCCTCGGACACTTGAACATCGGCGAGACGGTCGAGGAGCAGTTCAAGAACGACGCGCAGGTCGAGTACGACGCCATCGTCCGCCTGAACAACGGCATCAAGCTCTGCCGTGACCTCGGGGACAACGGCACCGAGGACCTGCTCACCAACATCCTCACGGCCGAGGAAGAGCACGTCGACTGGATCGAGACGCAGCAGGAGCTGATTCGCCAGCTTGGCTTCGTGGCCTACCAGGCGCAGCAGATCCGCAAAGAAGACTGATTCCGTGGCGGTGACTCCGACGGGGGGGCCCGGAGTGATCGTGTGCCTGGGGCTCGGCCTCGTGGCGGTCGCCAGCAGCTGCTCGCTCCTCGAGCGGGTGAGCGACGATCAGTGCTCGACCGACGGCGACTGCTCCGCCCGCGGCTTTTCTGGCGCCACCTGCGTCTCCAACGTGTGCGTGGCGCCGAGCCCGGTCGTCGACGCGGAGGCCGACGCGGACGCCGGTATCTGGTCCTGTCTCGGCCACGTGGTCTTGCCGGCGGCGCCGGCGGGGAACGTCACCCTGAGCTTCCCGCTGTGGAACGCCGTCAACGACGCGCCGATCCCGGGCGTGACGGTGCTCCCGTGCGCCAAGCTCGATCTGGCCTGCGCCGCCCCCCTCGCACCGCAGACGGTCACCGACGCGAACGGCTTCTTCAGCCTCCAGGTTCCCGGCGGCTTCGACGGCTTCCTGCAGGTGGGCTGGTCCCTGAGCAACCCCACCTCGGTGTACATCAACCCCCCGCAGGTCAACGACACACCCCAGGACGACACCGACCTGGTCACGACCGCGGAGTTCGAGGAGGTGGTCGCCATCGTCGGCGACACCATCGATCCCACGCTGGGCCATCTCTTCATCGGCACCGGCGACTGTAACCTCGACGACGCTGCCGGGGTCCACCTCGCGCTCGACCGGACCGCGCCCAACACCCTGCAGGCCTACCTCGTCAACGGCCTGCCGAGCAGCGACGCGACCGAGACGGACTCGGAAGGCACCTACGTCGCCGTCAACGTCCCCACCGGGCCTCTCCTGGTCACCGCCACGCTCGCGGCGACCGGCCAGCGCATCGGCGTGGCCACGGGAAATATCAGCGCGGGTCAGTTCACCTACCTCACCCTCGTCCCTAGCCCCTGAAGTTGCTTCTGGGGTATCGTCGCAGGGTGTTGGCTCCGGATCGTCCGAGCACGGTCGCTCGGCTTGTTCTCGCGGTGGCGGCGGCGTCAGCGTTCGGCGGGCTCAGCTCGTGCTCGTTGATCGAGAACGTCAGCGACGACCAGTGCGCGAGCGACGGTGAATGCGCGGCGCGCGGGTTCGCGGGCGCCTCCTGCGTGGCCAACGTCTGCGTGGCGAGCGCCTCCGACGCGGCTGCCGGGGACGCAGCGACAGGTCCGTGGAGCTGCCTGGGCCACGTCGCCGTCCCGGACCCACCCGCGGGCAACGTCACCCTCACCTTCCCGTTCCTGAACGCCGTCAACGACGCGCCGATCCCCGGCATCACGGTGGTCCCGTGCGCCAAGCTCGATCTCGCGTGCGCCGCCCCCCTCGCCCCGCAGGCGGTCACCGGCGCGGATGGCTTCTTCAGCTTGCAGGTCCCCGGCGGCTTCGACGGGTTCCTCCAGGTGGGCTGGTCGCAGAGCTACCCGACGGTCGTCTACATCAACCCACCTCAGGTCAACAGCAACCCGCTCACCGACTCGGACCTGGTCACCAGCTCGGAGTTCAGCGACGTGGTCGCCGTGGCCGGCAACGGGATGGCGGTCGATCCGACGCTCGGACATCTCTTCATCGGCACCGACGATTGCAACCTCGGCGACGCCGCCGGTGTCCACCTCGACCTCGACCATGTCGCCGCCAACACGGTGCAGACGTACCTGGTCGGCGGGCTCCCGAGCAGCTCCGCGACCGAGACGGACTCCGAAGCCAGCTACGTCGCCATCAACGTCCCTACCGGGCCTCTGGTGGTCACCGCGACGCTGCTGGCGACCGGTCAGCGCATCGGAGTGGCGACGGGAAACATCAGCGCCGGTCAGTTCACGTACATGACGCTCGCGCCCAGCCCGTAGCCGGTGCCAGGTAACCCGTTTTTGCTTCCAGTTTTCGCGGTTCACGTCGTTGGCGTAGGAGATGGGGTATTCTTAGCCCGTGTCGGCACTGGCTCCGGAACGACGTCCGAGCACGGTCGGTCGCTACCGACTGATCGCCACCCTCGGCAGTGGTGGGATGGCGGAGGTGTACCTCGCGGTCGCGCAAGGGCCCGCGGGATTCAACAAGCTCCTCGTGTGCAAGGTGCTGCGCCCGCTGCTCGCCGACGACGAGAGCTTTCGCGCGATGTTCCTCGACGAAGCCCGTCTCGCCGCACGGCTCAACCACCCCAACGTCGTCCAGACGTACGAGGTCGGTGAGGACGACGCGCAGCAGTTCCTGACGATGGAGTACCTGGACGGCCAGCCGCTCCACCGGGTGACCGGTCGGCTGAAGGAGTCGTTCCCGCTCGATCTGCGCGTTCGTGTGCTCACGCTGGTGCTGGCGGGGCTGCAGAGCGCTCACGAGCTGACCGACTACGACGGCACACCGCTCGGCGTGGTCCACCGCGACGTCTCGCCGCCCAACGTCTTCGTCACCTACGACGGGCAGGTGAAGCTGATGGACTTCGGCATCGCCAAGACGGTGCACGCGTCGCACAGCACCACCACCGGGGTGATCAAGGGCAAGATCAGCTACATGGCGCCCGAGCAGGCGCTCGGCGAGCCGGTCGACGCCCGCACGGACATCTTCGCCGTGGGCGTGATGCTCTGGGAGGCGATCACCGGGCGGCGGCTCAACGCGGGCGACTCCTCGGAGGTGGTCACCTTGCAGAGGCGCATCTCCACTCCGGTGGAGAGCCCGCTGGTGCACAAGCCGGACGCGGATCAGGAGCTGGTTGCCATCTGCCTGCGCGCCGTCGCCTTCTCCGCGCAGGATCGCTACGCCAGCGCGCAGGAGATGCAGGAGGCGCTCGAGGCGTACCTGGAGAGCCGCAGCCTCGCCGCGCGGCCGCGTGATCTCGGTCGGCTGGTGAGCGACGCGTTCGTCCAGCAACGCGAGCGCCTCCGCACGGTGATCGAGCAGCAGATCAGCGCGGCGACGTCGAACAGCAACATCATGCTGGTGGAGCTCGGCAAGGAGACGACGGGGTCGCGCGGGGGAGGAAGCTCCCACGACGACGGGGTCATCTCGGCGGTCGAGCAGGCGACGATCGGCCCGCGGACGTCGCGACCGGGGTCCAAGGCGGCCATCGCGGCTGCGGTGATCCTCCCGATCGCCATCGCCGCCATCGCCAGCGCGCGGTTCGCCACGCGCCCCTCGCAGCCGCTGGCCCCGTCGACGTCGATGCCGGCGGCGGCCGCCGCCCACGACTCCAGCGTCGTCACGCTACCCGGCGCGCAGGCAGCCAGCTCGACGTCGGCGCCATCCGTGACGCGAGCGGCGGACCCGGCGGATGCCGCGTCACCGCCGTCACCACCGTCCACCTCGCCAGCGACACCGGCGAGCGCTCCGGGTAACGTCGGGCAGCTGCCGAGCCCGGGGCACACCAGCCACAACCATTCGGCGCCCACCTCGCACCCGTCTCGCACCGTCGACGACAAGGACCCGTACGCACCGTGAGCTTCCTCTCGACGGACGTGATTCTTCGCGGGCTCCTCTGCGCCGCACTGGCCGCCACGGTCACCCTGCCGTGCGACGTCGCCTCGGCGCAAGACAAGCCCACGGCGAGCGCGCTGGCCGAGGGGCGCACCCACTTCCTCCGCGGCGTGGACCTGTTTCGCGACCAGGACTACCGCGCGGCGCTGATCGAGTTCCGCCGCGCCAACGAGATCGCGCCCAGCTACCGCATTCTCTACAACCTCGGGCAGACGTACTTCGAGCTCCAGGACTACGTCGGGGCGCACGACGCCTTCCAGGGGTACCTCGATCAGGGCGGCACGCAGATCCCCGCGGCGCGGCGCACGCAGGTGACGGAGGATCTGCTCAAGCTCGAGGCCCGCATGGCTTACCTCACGGTGACCGTCGATGCCGATGGCGCCAGCGTGGCGATCGACGATGTCCCCGCCGGCACGACGCCGCTGCGCGCGCCGGTGCGCGTGAGCAGCGGCCAGCGACGCATCACCGCGACACTCGAAGGGCGTGGCACCGTCTCGCGTACGCTGGAGGTCGCGGGGGCGGATCACCTGACGGTGAACCTCGAGCTGCCGCGCGCCCCCGCGCCGGCGCCGCTGGTGCCCGTCGCCGTGGTGCAGCCGGCGCCTCTCGAAGCCGCGCCGCCGCCCCCTGCGCCGTCGCGCACGCCCATGTGGATCGCCGGCTCGGCCACCGTCGGCCTGGTCGCGGCGACGACGGTGCTGGGCATCCTCACGCTGGGCGCACGGCACGACTACGACAGCGCTCTCGATCAGTTCCCGACCACCCAGGGGGCGGTCAACGACGCGCGCACCAAGGTGCGCTCGCTGGCGCTGGCGACCGATATCGTCGGTGCCGCCGCCATCATCGGCGCGGGCACGACCATGTACTTCGTACTGCGCCCGCCGAAGAAGAACGCGAGCACCACCGGCCTGGTCCTGCAACCAGGCCTCACCGGCGGCACGCTGACCGCGACCTTCTGACGTCCCGACCTCCTACAGCGCCTGGCCCAGGGCGTCGTCGACCTCGTGGGGGTTGAAGCCCACCATGACCCGCCCGCGGATGTCGAGGACCGGGATGGAGCCACCGCGCTGGCCGATCTTGGCGAGCTTCCCCTGCATCTCCGCCGCCGCGCCGTTGTCCGCCTCGATGTCCTTTTCTACATAAGGCACGTGCTTCTGCTTCAGGTACGCGGCCGCCTGGTGGCAGGCGCCGCACCACGAAGCGCCGTAGATGATCGCGGTGGGATGCCCGACGGCGACCGCCCCAGCATCGGCCGCCGCAGCTGCGGCCACCTTCTCCGGCGCCGCCGAGCCGAGCGTCGGCCCGCTCTCCTCCCGGCGTGCGACGGCGAGCGCCTCGAAGTCGGCGCGCTTCATCACCCGCACCGGGTAGGTCCCGTTGGCGCCGACGTTGCGCAGATCGGTG
>JAMFST010000153.1 GCA_026225435.1 Labilithrix luteola | reverse complement strand
TCGCTCGACATCTTCAACCGCGCGCTCGAGGCCGACTGGAACGCCACCGCCGATCAGGACACCGTGGGCTACAACGTCTACTACGCGCCGCCTGCGAGCTCCGGCTCGGCGTGTCCCAGCCCGTTCCCTCCCGCCCCGCTCCTCGCGGCCGATGCCGGCGCCAGCGCCAGCGGAGGCTCGATCGCCGACCTGACGATGCAGCCGCGTGAGGCCGTCGCCGGCCAGTACCCCTTCGTCGCCGCCGCGGGCAACACCACGGACACCGCGACCCTCCGCGGTCTCACGAACGGCCTGGTGTACGCCGTCGGAGTCGCGGCCACGGACGCCTACGGAAACGTCGGGGCGCTCTCCAGCTTCGACGGCGGCGACATGAGGTGCCAGGAACCGCTCCCGTCGGCGGGGTCGCCCCCCTCCTCCGGAGACGACGACAGCGGCGGGTGCTCGCTCGGTGCGGTCGGCGGGCCCGGCGGAGCGGGCGGAGCGTCGCTCCTCACCGGAGCCGCCCTCGTCCTCGCGCTGCGCCGAAAGAAGCGGCCCCTCAGCCGTCGCGGAGAAACCGCGGAGGAAGATCGGCGTACCCTCGGTACATGAGCGAAGATCGCTTCTTCGACGTCGCCCGCGCCCCCTCCGTGACCAGCGAGGGGCCGGTCGACATGCCCATCCTGTACAGGAGCGCCTCGGCGCTCGGCCTCGTCGTCCCGGTCGATCCGGCGAAGGCGGCCAGCGTGGTCCCGGCAGCGTTCGAGCCGTGGACCAGCTTCGGCCGCGCCTTCGCCGTCCTGTGCGCCTTCGAATACCGCGAGACGACCATCGGCCCGTACGGCGAGCTGGGGATCGGCGTCCTCGTCCGGCGCAAGGGGACCAGGCCGTCGTGGCTGCGCTTTCTTCGCGACATGCGCGCCGAGGAGAACGCCGCGCTCTACGTGGTGAACCTGCCGGTGACCACGACGGCGGCGCGGGCCGCGGGCTTCGAGCTGTGGGGCTTCCCCAAGTACGTCGCCGAGATGGAGACGCGCTTCGAACCGGATCGCGCCCGCGTCGTGCTCGGCGGCGAGCTGGAGATCGAGATGACCCGCGCCCGCCGGCCGACGATGAAGGGGCTGCCGCTGGTGCTGTATTCGATCAAGGACGGGCGCGTCGTGCGCACCGTGGTCGACGTCTCCCATCCGCAGACGCTCGGCGGCAAGGCGACCGTGAAGGTCACCGGCGACGGCCCCTGCGCGCGGACGGTACGCGCGCTGGGGATGGACGAGAAGAAGCCGCTGTTCGCCTACTCGACCGACTCGATGCGCTCGATCCTGCCGCTGGGACGAGACCTGGGGCCAGCCGGCTGAGCGTCGCTCACTGCGGGTGAACGCAGCGCAGCCCCATCTTTCCGTACTTGTCGAGGATGCGGTAGCTGCCGTTCGCCCCCTTCTTGTAGCTATGTACCTCCCAGGAGCCGTTGCCACTCCAGGCGACGACCGGCGTCGTCGACGTCCCCGAGGTGGGAAACGGGCTGACATTCGCGGACGCTCCGGTGATGTCCGAGGTCACCTCGAAGAGGTCACCGATCGGATCGGCCGCCCCTTCCTTCCCGTTCAGATCGTCCGGCGCGCGTCCGAGGGTGCGCCCGGGGGCGGCGATGAACACGGCAAAATCGAGGTTCTTCAGAGCGGGGTACTCGTAGCTGTACTTGTAATCGATGAGCTCGAGAGACGTCGCCGCTGTCGGCTTCGTCGGGCACGACGCCGAGATGGTGCTGTCGTTCACCGAAGGGAAGCGGCACTGCGTGTAGGTCGAGCTGGTGCCCGCCTGCGGAGTGAGCTTGCTGAAGGCCGTGCCGCGTGAGTCCTTGTCGACGGT
>JAMFST010001322.1 GCA_026225435.1 Labilithrix luteola | reverse complement strand
GGTCCATCCGGTGGACGTTGAGCCCGATGATCGGCAGCTCGCCCGTGTCCACGCGCTTGCCGTAGTCGTACGCCGCGCGCTCGAAGTAACCGCGGAAGTAGCCATCCCCGGCGAGCCGCACGGCGTCCCCCTTCGCCTCGATCTCGGCGACCTTCGCGAGGATGCGCTGCTCCATCTCGTCGGTCAGCGCCTCGACGTAGTACGAGCCCCCGAGCGGGTCGCGGACCGCGCCCACGTTGGTCTCGGCGGAGACGATCTGCTGCGTGCGCAAGGCCACCAGGTGCGCCGCGCGGCTGGGCGTGCGGAACGCCTCGTCGAAGGCGGAGACCTCCATGGCGTCGACCCCGGCCATGGCCATCGCGAACGCCTGCAACCCGCCGCGAACGATGTTGTTGGCCGGCTGCTGCGCGGTCAGGGTCAGCCCGGACGTGTGCACGGTGATCGGCGCCTGCCAGGACCGCGGATCCTTGGCGCCGTACTCGTCGCGCATCATCCGCGCGAAGATTCGCCGGGTCGCGCGCACCTTGGCGATCTCCTCGAAGAGATCCATCCGGCAGTTCACCAGGATGCCGATGCGCGGGCCGAACGAGTCCACGTCGTGGCCGTGAGCGATCATCATGCGCACCAGCGCGCGGATCTCCACGAAGCCGAGCGCCATCTCGGTGACGGCGTCCATGCCGCCGTCGCTGATGTAATAGGTGTCCTCGATGAACGAGTAGAAGCGCGGCATCGTGCGGGCGCAGAAGGCCATCGAGTCGCGACTGAGGCGCATGCGCAGGCTCACCGGCAGGTGCGTCGCGTAGGAGCAGTCCTCGGTGTACAGCGGCGTCTGGAGGAGCGAGCCGCGCAGCAGCTGGTGGGCGAAGCCGAAGTGCTCGGCAGCCAGATAGAGCCCGGCGGCAGCGAAGGCGCCGACCATCGAGTGGCTGACCGACACCTGGTCGAGCGGCACCCCCTCGTACAGATCGATGAAGTCCTGCATGCGGCAGATGGACACGCCCGCCGCGCCCACCGAGGCGCGCGCCATGGGGTGGTCGGGATCGAGGATGGCCGTGGTGGGCGTGTCCCCGATGACGTCCAACCCCGTGGCGCCGTGGGCGATGAGGTAGCGGAACTGCGCGTTGGAGGTACGCGGGCTCCCCTCGCCAGAGAGCTCACGCTGGATCCACTCCCGCGCCATCCGCGGCCGCCCGCGGGTGTAGGGGAAGTCGCCCGGCGCGCCGAGGTGCTCCGCATCGGCGCGCGCCGCCTCCCCCTCCGGCGGCAGGTAGGCGTCTCGCAACGGAATGCCGCTGGCGCTGAAGACCGATCGCGGTACGTCTGTGCTCATCGTCTCTCCCGACCGATCGATCGATCGGTTGGGAAGAAGAGTAGACACGAGCGGTGCGCCCTGACAAGGCGCGGACACGCTCGTGGTAGCTTCGCCCGCCATGAGCGTGAAGCGCAGGCCGGCGGCGAAGTCCGCGGAGGCGTCGGTGGACGCATCGGTCGCCGACCGGATCCTCGAGGAGGCGGCCCGGCTCTTCTTCCGTCAGGGGTACGGCGCGTCCTCGATCCGCGACCTGGCCGCCGCCGTGGGCATCTCGTCGTCGACGCTCTACCACCACTACGCGAACAAGGAGGCCATCCTCACCGCCATCCTCGAGCGCTTCATGAGCGACTTCAACGGCGCGCTCCTACCCATCCTCGCCGACAGTCGCCGGCCGGCCGACGAGCGGCTGCGCGCGGCGGTGATCGAGCACCTGGTCTTCAGCCAGCAGCGTCACACCGAGCTGCTCAACGGTCACCCGTTCCGTCACGCGCTCGGCAAGCGCACCCTCGCGCGAATCATCAGGCTCCAGCGCGAATACCGGGATGCGGTGGTCGCGTTGCTCGAGGAGGGGACGCGCGCGGGCGTCTTCCACGTGGCCGACGCTACGGTCACCACCATGGTGCTGCTCGACGCCCTCAACGGGCTGCGCGAGTGGTACCGCGCGGACGGCGGCATGACGATCACGGTCCTCGCCGGGACGTACGCCGAGCTGGCCTTGCGCCTCTGCGGCGCCACCGAGCCACGATCACGTCACCCGGGACGCCGGTAACGAGCGGCGCGGCGCGTCATCGGGGCGCGTGTTGACAGGCCCGCGCTCGTTGACGACAGTGCGCTGGCCAATCGATCGATCGATCGGTTGGCCAGAACCCTTCGCGCACTGGAGCCCCTCATGTCGACCTCGCCCATCGTCCTCGTCCCCGGCTTCTTTCATGGCGCCTGGTGCTGGTCACTCGTCGCCACCGAGCTCGCGAAGCTCGGTCGCTCGTCCGTCGCCGTCGACATCGCCGGGCACGGCCTCCTCGCGCGTACCCCCGCTTCGGCCACCAGGCGCCCCTTCGACGCCGCGGCGTTCGCCACCGAGCGCTCCCCCGTGGCCGAGGTCGGGCTCGATCAGGCGGCCGAGGTCCTGGTGACGCAGATTCGCGCCATCGGCCGGGGAAAGCCGGTGGTCCTCGTGGGGCACAGCATGGGCGGGGCGGTGCTGACCCGCGTGGGGGAGCTGGCGCCGGAGCTCGTCGAGCACCTCGTCTACGTCACCGGGTACATGCCGGCTTCAGGCACCCCCTGCCTCGCTTATCCGAGCTTGCCCGAGGGTGAGGGGCAGCTCGTGCTCGGCCTGCTCGCCGCGGACCCGATGGCCACCGGTGCGCTGCGCGTCGACACCCGCTCCGATGATCCGGCGATCGCCGAGCAGCTGCGCCAGGCCTTCTACGGCGATGTCGACCCGGCGCTCGCGCGGTCTGCCATCGGCCTCCTCTCGTGCGACGCGCCCACGGCGATGACGACCGATTCGACCACGCTCACGAGCGAGCGCTGGGGCGGCGTTCCGCGCACGTACGTGGTCTGCACGGAGGACATGACGATCCGCCCGCCGTTGCAGCGGCTCTTCATCGCGCAGGCGGACGCCGCCTTCCCCGGCAACCCGACGAAGGTGGCGACGCTTCCGTCGTCCCACTCGCCGTTCTTCTCCATGCCCGACCGGGTGGCCTCGATCATCGCCGCGGCCGGGTGACGCTCAGCGCGCGCCCAGGATGCCGGCGAGCCGCTCGCGGATGATGGTCTCGGCCTCGCTCATCGTCCGGTCGATGAGCTCCTTCACCGTCGGGATGTCGTGAATGAGCCCGGCCACCATTCCGCAGCTCCAGCCCCCGGCGTCGAGCTCGCCGTC
>JAMFST010001321.1 GCA_026225435.1 Labilithrix luteola | reverse complement strand
GCCCCATGCGGCGGATCGCCTCCACGCGCGACGACACGGTCGCGCTCTCCGATTCACCGTGGGCCGGATAGGGAAATACCGCCCCCTCGGCGAGGAGCCCGTGAAAGAGCGACTTCACGAACGAGTCCGCGAGCATCGTGCCTGTTTACCACGCGACGCGCTTGCTACAGTCGGTCCAGACACGAGGGCGAAGGGGGAGCAGGCGTGAGCGGGCGGACGACGTTCTTCGAGATGCTGGACGAGACGCGCGACGGCCGCGTCCTCGTGATGGGCATCTGCAACGTCACGCCGGACTCGTTCAGCGACGGCGGCGCATTCCTCCAGCCGCTCAGCGCGCGCGCCCGGGTCGACGCGCTCGTCGCCGCCGGCGCGGACGTGGTCGACATCGGCGGCGAGTCGACCCGCCCCGGAGCTCCCCGCGTTCCCGCGGCGACCCAGCTCGATCGCGTGCTCGCCGTGGTGCGCTACGCCAGCGAGCGCACCTGCGTGTCGGTCGACACCACCGAGCCGGAGGTGGCCGAGGCCTGTCTCGCCGCCGGTGCCAGCTGCATCAACGACGTCTCGGCGTGCGCCAACCCGCGCCTCGCCGAGGTCGCCGCCCGCCACGACGCGGCGTACATCCTGATGCACGCGCGCGGCACGCAGGACAAGATGCGCGGCTTCAGCGAGTACCCGGACGACGCCTACGGAGACGTCGTCGCCGACGTGCTCCGCGAGTGGACCACCGCCGCCGAGCGCGCGCGGTCGGCTGGCCTGGGGAAGGACGCGCTGGTCATGGACCCCGGCCTCGGCTTCGACAAGAACGCGCGCCACAGCCGCGAGCTCCTCCGCCGCATCGACGAGATCGTGCGCGGGTCGTTCGCGCCGGTGCTGGTGGGGGCGAGCCGCAAGTCGTTCCTCCTCGCCGATCTGCCGTCGGCGCCGCCGGCCGAGCGCCTCGCCGCCAGCCTCGCTGCGGCCACCCACTCCGCGCTCCGCGGCGTCCACGCGCTGCGCGTGCACGACGTGTTCGAGACGCATCAGGCGGTGGCCGTCGCGCGCAGCCTGGTGGTGTCCGCCGTTGCGCCCGTTGCACCCGCCGCCGCAGGAGCCGCCTGATGCTCGAAGGCTTCCTCCACCTGTTCGCCCAGCGCCCCGGTCGGGAGATCTTCATCGATCTGCTCGACATCGCGGTGGTCACCTACGTGATCTACCGCGCGCTCCTGGTGCTACGCGGCACCCGCGCCATCCAGATGGGGACGGGGCTGGCGGTCATCTTCTCGGTGTACCTCGCGGCGCGGCAGATCGGCCTCGTCACGCTGTACAACATGCTCTCGAACCTGCTCTCGTCGTTCATCCTCATCGTGGTGGTCGTCTTCCAGAACGACATCCGCCGCGGTCTGATGCGCGTCGGCTCACGGGCGGTGCTCGGCGGCAACTCGCGCCAGCAGGAGTCGCGGGTCATCGACGAGGTGGTCGCGGCGGTCACCGAGCTGGCGCGTCACCGCATGGGGGCGCTCATCTGCTTCGAGCAGGACGCCAACCTCGACGAGTTCGTGGTCAGCCAGGGGACGACCATCGACGCCTCGGTGCAGCGCGAGCTGCTGGTCGGCATCTTCGTCCCCGAGAGCCTCAACAAGCTGCACGACGGCGCGCTGGTCATCCGCAACTTCCGCATCGCCAAGGCTGGCGTCTTCTTCCCCATGCCGGAGACGAAGAACCTCGCCAAGGAGCTCGGCTCGCGCCACCGCGCGGCGCTGGGGATCACCGAGGAGACCGACGCGGTCGTCGTCGTGGTCAGCGAGGAGCGCGGCACCATCAGCTTCTGCTTCGGCGGGAACATGGTGTCGAACCTCGACGGCGCCTCGCTCCGTCAGGGGCTGCTCGGCCTCTTCGGCCAGCGCGCGCGCACCAAGAAGCGCAGCGCGGCGCCGACGCAGCGCCGGGCGCCGTTGCCGACGCCGATCAGCGGAGCCGCGCGCATCACGCTCCCGGGCGCGGCCGCCTCGCCGGCGACCCGCCGCAGCCCGGACATCGGCCCCCCGAGTGACAGCGGCGAGCACGGCGTCGAGCGGATGCTGACCGGCGCGAACGACAGCGCGCGCGCCTCGGATCGCGCCTCGGATCGCCCGGCGAAGCCGACGCCCGAGCCGGTGCCGATGGTCTCGATGGCCGCGCCGCCGACCAAGCCCCTCGACACGCCGCTGCCGCTCCCGCGTCCGCAGAGCGTGCCCCCTCCGCCGCGCGGACCTTCCGAGAAATGAGCGCCAGGTCATGAGCATCGCGCAGGAGTGGCCCGAGCGGCTGCGCACGACGATCCTCGACAACCTCGCGCTCAAGGCGATCAGCCTGGTGGCCGCGCTGGTCCTCTACTCGTCGATCCACGGGTCGCAGGACGCGGCGCGCACGGTGGCGGTGGACGTGGTGGCGGTGTTGCCGCCGAGCCAGTCGAACCGCGTGCTCACCAGCCCCTTGCCGTCGCGCGCGCGCATCACCCTGCGCGGCTCGCGCACCGTGCTCGACGATCTGCACGCCGACGACATCGGCAACCTGCAGCTCGACGTGCACCGCGGCACCGACCGGCGCATCCTCCTCGACGCCTCGATGGTGCACGTGCCGCCGGGGGTGCACGTCGAGCAGATCGAGCCGCCGACGGTGGACCTGGTCTGGGAGGACGAGATCGTGCGCGACGTACCGGTGCAGGTGAGCGTCGTCGGCGCCCCGGCGAGCGGGTTCGTGGTGAAGGCGTTCCCCACGGCCGATCCGTCGACGGTGCGGGTGCACGGGCCGAAGAGCGAGCTGCTCCTCCTGCAGCACGTGCGCGCCGACGCCTTCGACGTGAGCGGCCTCACCGAGGGGGCCTACACGCGCGACCTGCGGCTGGATACGCCGGGCAACCGGATGCTCTTCGACGTGCCGACGGTGAAGGCGAGCTGCGAGATCACCCGTGAGATCGCCGAGCGGCCGTTCAGCAAGGTGCCGGTGGCAGTGCTCGGGCAGACCAAGGCGAAGACGCAGCCGGCCGAGGTCGACGTGCGCCTCGCCTGTCCGCCGGAGATCTTGCGCAGCCTGCGCCCGGAGCAGGTGGTGCCGCGCGTCGAGGTCGCCTCGACGGCGACGTCGGGATCGATCGCGCTACCGGTGAACGTGAACGTGGACCGCTGCGAGGCGCACGTGACGCCGTCGACGGTGGTGGTCCGCTGGTGAGATGGTGCTCAAGCTTTGGTCTGCGCTGCTGGCGCTGCGACGGCTCCCCTCAATGGGTCGGCTTCTCCAGTCCGTAGTCCACGCTGAGGCCGAACCAGAAACCGGTGAGCGAGAAGCCTCCGCCGAGGCGGCTCTCGATCTGCTTCACCGGCTTGTAGCGGATGCCGACCTGGGGGAAGTTGATGAGCGGGAAGAGGTTCGGCTTGGAGCCGCCGTTGATCCAGCTCGGCTCGTTGTAGCCGTTGATGTGTCCGGGGGCGCTGCTGCCGGTGTGGTTGGCGAGCTGGCAACCGACGGCACCCGCAGCCTGGGTCGCGCTGGTGCACGACTGGTAGCTGTTCGGGTTGAAGGTGCCGCTGTTCGGCGTGTACACCCAGTTGGTCTCGAGCGATCCGAAGAGCGCGCCGAGGCCGAATTCGGCGCCGTACTCGAAGTCCCAGTGCGGGGCGAGGTGCACCGACCAGAGGAGATCGGCCGAGATGTACAGCGCCTTGAGGCTGCTGTTCACCACCGACCAGCTGCCGGGGTCGGCCTGGTCCTTGTTCTTCTGCGCGAAGAGGACGTCGCCGGTGCTGTACTCGCTGTAGGTGATCGCCGGGATGAGCGAGAAGCCGTCCTTGCGCAGGTCGAGCTCGGCGCCCACGGAGTTGGAGTAGAGCGTTTTGCCGCCGTCGACGAAGGTGTTGATGAGGAACTTGGGCACAACGTCGCCGCGGTAGCGCAGTCCGACGAAGTAGTAGCGGCGGGAGGGATCCTCCGCCGTGTCGCGGGAGGAGCCGATGTACGGATCGACCACCACGGGCGGGGGCGGCGGCGGCTCGGGAGGAGGCGGCGGGGGCACGACCTCGACGGCTGGTGCCGGGTCCGGGCTCGGACCCTGATGTGAAGAAGGGGGCGGTGGTGCCGGCGCGACCACGGTGATCTCGACGACCGGCTTCTTCGCCTTCTTCTTTTTCTTGTGGGGCGTGGCGTCGTCGGCGCTCGCCGTCGCGGTCGCGGTCGCGGCGGACATGGCGAGCACGGCGAGCATCGTGAAGAGGCGAGTCGCGTTCATGG
>JAMFST010001320.1 GCA_026225435.1 Labilithrix luteola | reverse complement strand
GGTCGGTCGATGAAGAAGAGAGACATGACGCGACGGTCTCTACTTCCCTGCCGTCGGCTGCACCGGGGTGCCCGGCTTCACGTTCTGCAGGCCGTCGACGATCACCTTCTCGCCGTCGGCGAGGCCGCTGGAGACGACCCACTTGTCGCCCAGCGCGCGGCTCGTCACGATCGTGCGCAGCTGCGCGGTTCCGTCCGGCGCGACGACCAGCGCCGTCGGATCACCGTGCGCGTTGTGCGACACCGCCTGCTGCGGGATGACGATCGCCTTGTCGTCGGTCCCCTCCTGGAGCACCGCGCGCACGTAGAGACCGGGGAGAAGCAGCTTGTCCGGATTGGGAAAGAGGGCGCGCAACACCACCGTCCCCGTCGTCTGGTCCACGTTGACCTCGGAGAACTGCAGTCGACCAGGCGCTCCGTACTTCGAGCCGTTCTCCAGCATGAGATCGACGTTCGCCTCTCCCGCGGCGGGCGACCGGAGCTTGCCCTCCTTCAGCTCCTGGCGGAGGCGCAGCAGGGTGGTGGCCGACTCGGTCACGTCGACGTAGATCGGATCGAGCTGGGTGATGGTCGCGAGCGGCGTCGTCTGCCCCGCGGTGACGAGCGCGCCCGGCGTCACCGCCGAGCGTCCGATGCGACCGCTGATGGGCGCGTAGACCTTGGTGTACGCCAGGTTGATGCGCGCTTGCTCGATGCTGGCCTTGGCAGTGGCGACATCCGCGACCGCCTCACCAGCGGCGGCCTTCGAGTCGTCGAAGTCCTGCTTGCTCACCGCGCGCGCCGCGGCGAGCGGCTCGAAGCGGGCCGTCTTCGCCTGGGCCGAGGCGAGCGCGGCCTCGGCATGCGCCAGGCTGGCGACGGCCGTGTCGTACGCGGCCTGATAGAGCGCCGGATCGATCTGGTAGAGCTGCTGACCTTCCTTCACGTCGGCGCCCTCGGTGAAGATGCGCTTGGTGAGCACGCCGGCCACTTGCGGCCGCACGTCGGCGATGAGGAACGCGCTCGTCCGCCCCGGCAGCTCCGTCGATAGCTGCGCGGGCTGCGCCTTGACCTCGAAGACCCCGACCTCCACTTTGAGCGGAGGCTGCTCCTTGCTCGCCCTGGCAGCCTCGTCCGCGCGATGGCACCCGGCTCCGAGGAGACCCGACAGCGCCAGAGCCACCGTCGACGCGAACGCTGCCTCGACCTTGCGAGATGTACGGCTCGTCGTTCTCATCCTCGTCTTGCTTTCGTACTATCGCTCAAGAGCACCTCCGTGGCCGAGGGCGGCTCGGAGCGAGCGGACCATCGTTCGGATGTCACGGTTCTCGAAGACGGGGTCTGGGTGCCCCGCCGTTCCCACGAGCACGGCATCCACCATGACGCGCGCAAGGTCGTCCGACCGAATCACCTGGTTGGGAAACAAGACCCGAAACGCCGGGTAGACCCGGCGCATGAGGCGGTAGCTGAGATTCGGCTCCTTCCGCGGCTCCACGGGGTAGATGTACGCGGGCCGAAAAATGTACACGTGGGGGAACCCCATCGCGAGCAGCGCCGTCTCGGCCTCTCCTTTGTAGCGCGCGTAGGGCATCCGACTTTTTCCCGTCGGGTCCGCGCCGTCCCCGCTGAGGAAGGAAAACGCAGCGTCGGGACTGCTGGCGTGGAGAGCTCGGGCGAACTCGATCGTGTAGTCCACGGTTATCTTGTGGAGCTCCGCGTCGGCGACCGCCCCGGTATACGTCCCCAGACAGAAGACCGCGGCGTCGTGACCGGAGAGCCTCTCCGCGAGCGCGGAGCAGTCCGCGAAGTCGCGATGAAGAACCTCGGTCAGCTTGGGGTGCGAGATGCCGAGCTTGCTACGCCCGATAGCCGTCACGCCCACGCTCGCGGGCGTCTCGAGCATGTAGCGAAGAGCGTAGCTCCCGACCATCCCCGTCGCGCCGACGATCACAAGGCGCTTCTGGCCCGCGGTCGGAGTGCTCATTGGTGAGCCC
>JAMFST010001319.1 GCA_026225435.1 Labilithrix luteola | reverse complement strand
TCGCACCGCGGCCCATCCGCCGTACCTCGACCAGCCCCTCCCCTACCAGTACGGCTACAACATGGCGAACGGGACGCCGCTCTACCGCAGCATCCCGTCCCGCGAGGAGCGCGTGAAGCTCGAGCCCTGGCTCGCCGCCCGCCCCAAGCCCAAGCCGAAGCCGCGCGACGAGGACGACGACAGCGACGATCTCGACGCCGGTCTGGCGACGACGAACACCGGCGCGCGCTCCGGCTCCGGCCTCACCGCCGCGTCCACCGGGACGGCCACCGATCCGCTCTCCACCGGCAGCGACACCGAGGTGCCCTGGTACCTCAAGGACTACGACGGCGGGAAACCGCAGGTCAGCCTCGACGACCTCAAGGGGGAGGGTCCGATCGCCCGCCGCATGGTCAAGGGCTTCTTCCTCGCCCTCGACAAGTCGTTCGGCTCGGAGATCTCGCACTCGAAGTGGTGGCGCACCACCGGCGGGCTGCTCGCGCCGTTCGACCGCATCTACGTTCACCAGCCGCCGACTGACTTCCACGGCATCTGGCTGATCGACTCGCCGACCACCGCGCTGGCCAGCTTCACCGGCGGCGACGCGGGGTCGACGGCCGCTCCGACGCTCGCGCTCGTCGCCACCGCCGCCACCGCGCCCAACGCCGCGGCCGTCCCGGCACCGGCGAGCGCGCACAAGTCCGAGCTCGTCGGCTTCGTCGAATCGCGCAGCGCCCATCGCTACACCGTCAGCCCCGATCACAAGAGCGTGGTGCAGGGGCTGGAAGCTCCGCGCTTCACCACCGCGCGCCTCACCGGCGAGACCGCCACTCTGGGCAGCACCAAGTACGACGAGACCGAGGACGGCTGGTGGTTCCGCGAGCGCGACGGCACCGTCACCAATCCCGGCCCGCCGCCGGCCGACCTCGCGCCCAACGAGAAGTGGATCGACGTCAACCTGAAGAACCAGACCCTGGTGGCCTTCGAGGGGACCAAGGCGGTCTACGCGACGCTCATGTCGAGCGGCAAGACCAGCACCGACAAGGAGAAGGACCACCGCACGGTCCAGGGGAGCTTCCGCATCCGCGAGAAGCACATCGCCGCCACCATGGACGGCGACGTGGCCAGCGACGGCCCCTACTCCATCGAGGACGTCCCCTGGATCCAGTACTTCCAGGGGAGCTACGCGCTCCACGGCGCCTTCTGGCACGCCGACTTCGGCCACGAGCACAGCCACGGTTGCGTGAACCTCGCCCCGTGGGACGCCCGCGCCCTCTTCGGCTGGACCGAGCCGCACGTTCCGGAAGGCTGGCACGGCGTCGTCGCCACCGCCGAAGATCCGGGAACGCGCGTGATCGTCCACGACTGAGTTTGCTCGTTCGTCAGACCCTTCTGGACGTATCGACTGGGGACGGTTAGATCCGTCCCCTCGCGATGGATCAACTTTCCGCTCATCTCGATCGCGGTTGGGATCTGGCGCAGCGTGGTGATGCGCTCGGCGCCAACGCGTGCGCCCAGCGCGCGCTGGAGATCGATCCGCAATCTCCCGAAGTGCACAACCTGCTCGGCTACACGGCGCAGCTGTCCGGTGAGACCGACGAGGCGCTCGAGCATTACCGCCAGGCCATCTCGCTCGACGAGACGTACCTGGAGGCGATGCTCAACGCGGCCGAGGTGCTGATGCACCCGCTCGAGGACTGGAACGAGGCGCTCAAGTTCGTCGACGACGCGCTCGAGTACGCGGAGACGCCGGAGGAGGTCGCCGACTGCGTCCTGCTCAAGGTGGATGCTCTTCTGGGCAAAGGGGACGAAGCGATGGCCAAGCGCGCGATGGCGACGATTCCCGACGGGCCCTTCGAAGGGGCGAACTACCTGTTCCTCATCGGCCGCGCGCACTACGAGCTCGGCGACTTCGACAAGGCGGCGCCGCTGCTCGAGGAGGCCGTGAAGGCCGACGAGGAGAGCTCGGACGCGCACTACTACCTGGGTCTCGTCCGCGACGAGCGGGGCGACGTGCGCGGCGCGCTCGAGGAGTTCCTCCAGTCGCGCGCGCTCGATCTGTCCCGCGCGGCCCCCGCCTGGGCACCGTCGCCCACCGATTTTGCCACCGTGGTGCGCGAGGTCGTCTCCTCGCTCGACGCGGTGCTCGCCACCTACGTGCGCGAGGCCGAGGTGTACATCGTGGATCTGCCCGGTGCGGAGCTGGTGGTCGACGGCGTCGACCCGCGCGCGCTCATGATCCTCGACGCGCTCGCTCCGGACGACGGCGGCGAGCTGCCCAACCGCGCCCGCCTCTTCGTCTACCAGCGCAACGTCGAGCGCGCCGCGGGCACCACCGAGGCCATCCGCGAGGAGCTGTCCGCCGCTCTCGAGCGCGAGATCACCACCGTCTTCCTCGAGCGCAACGGCGAGCCCCCGACCCCGAAGTCCGAGCTCAACTGACCCGGGAGCGACCGCGGGCGGAGACGCGGTGGTCGCTAGTGCCAGTTTCCGACGGCCAGCCCGATGTTGGAGTAACGGGGTGCGAGGTCGGCGACGCCGCTGACTCTCCACACCTGGTCCTTGTCGCCGAAGATCCCCCAGGGGCTGAAGTGGATCAGCTTCACGTCGGCGCCGAAGGTGAAGTGCTGGCGGGCGTTGCCGTCGGAGAAGCGTGACGCCTCGATGTACGTGCCGGCGCGCGCGGACACCCAGTTGGGGATCGGCTCGCTCTCGAGGCCCACGCGCGGCATGATCGAGACGCTCTCCCCTACCCGCTCCTGGTTCTGGTTGAGGAAGCCCTCGATGGCGACGGCGTTCGAGCTGGCGCCGGCGATGAGCAGGCTGGCGACCAGGAGGATTCGCTCGCGCGGCCAGTTGGCGTAGCGCGCCTTCAGCTCCTGCACGAGCGCGTCCTCGGCGGCGCTGGCGCGCGCTTCTTCGACCAGGCGGCGCGCCGCTTCCTCGCGGTGCAGCTGCTCCTGCAGCGCTGGCCTCTCCGACGCAGGCGCCGCGGTCAGCGCCGCGGCCATCTCCCGCGCCCGGAAGGCGCGCGCGCGCTCGATGTGCTGGCGGATGGTCCGCACCCGGTCCCGCGGGTTCACGAAGGGGGGATTGAGCGGGCGCGGGCCGAGCTGCAGCGCCATACCCCCCTCGAGCTCCCACGGCTGCACGACGTTGGTCGGCAGGATGAAGCCGCTCGCCCGCCGCACGCCCATCGCGTCGGTGGTCGCGTCGGAGGAGAGGGCGGAGGCGGACACCGGCGCGCGCGCGGTGCCTCCGAAGCGGATGTTGTAGTTCTGCGGCTTCCACACGATACCCGCCTCGGGCGAGACGCCGGCCATGGTGATGAGAGGCTTGCCGGTGAGCCCGCCGTCGGTGAGCTGCAAGGCGACGATGCGCACGCCGGCGCCGAGCACGATCTGGTTGTGGAAGAAGCCGTAGCCAGCGAGCACGTGCCCCCGCACGTACGACAGCGACGGGGGATCGGCGGCGCTGGTGAGCGAGTACTGCAGCAGCTCGGTCGTCACCGAGACGCCCAGCTCGCCGAACTGGAGCGCGAGTCCCGCTTCGCCGTGGAGGAAGTGGTTCACCCGGGCGACCGTGGTGGGGTCGGCCTTGTCGCCGCGGTTGTCGTAGTCGGTGCCGCCGTACGCGCCGGGGAACGAGATGCCCAGGTCGATGTCGTAGTCGAACCAGTGCGTGCTGTAGGCCTGGCGCACCGCCGGCGCGGCGGCGTTCACGCTGGCCCCTTCGGTCCCCTCCGCCACCGCGGTGTACGCACCGGCGAGACCGGTGACCCGGTTGGAGGCGAGCACCGGCCCCTGGAAGAACTCGAGCGAGTAGTTGTTGTTGGTCAGCTGCGATGGGGACGTCGTCGTCACCGGTGCGGCCGCTGCCTGCTTCGTTCTGCCGGCGAGCGCACCGAGCGCCGCCACCACGCCGATCGCTAGCGCGGTGAGGCGTCGCGCGTGTCGGTCAGCCGCTGCCCGAGGAGGAAGCGCACCAGCGGCTCGGCATCGACCTTGGCCGTCGACAGGAGCGCATCGAGCAGCTTCTTGCCGAGGCGCGCCAGCTCCAGCAGGTGTCCGATTCGCTCGCGCTGCAGATCGATCCGCGCGCGCGTGGACGCATCGAGGCTCGCCCCGCGACGCATCGTCTCGAGCTCCTTCAAGGCCGCCTCGAAGGCCTCGATCGCCGACTCCACCTCGATCTTCTCGCGCTCGCTCCAGACGCGAGAGATCATGCGCCAAAGCTGCACCTCGGCGGTGTAGAAATCACGGCGTTCGCCCTGGACCCAGATCTTTCGCACGACTCCCCAGCGCGCGAGCTCGGACAGTGTCATCGACACGGCGCCGGTGGACAAGCCGAGAAGACGGCGGAGGTCGTCTGCGCTCAACGGCTCAGGCGAGAGATAGAGCAGAGTCCAGACGCGCCCCATGTTGCGCTTGAAGCCCCAGAACTCGATGAGCCGACCGACGACGTCGCTCACGCGCGCCTCGCTCACCCACAGGGCGCGCTCCGAACGAGCCTCGCGGTCACCGCGGCCGTCACGCTCGCCGGGGCTCCGGCTGTCCGCTTCGCCTCGGTGGTCCGCGTGATCGCTCACGACAGTCGCGCCATCAGGTCGAGGGCCACCCGACCGAGCAGATCGCGCGCCCGGGACGCGGGGACGCGGTCGAGCGCATCGAGCGCCGCGCGGGTCTCCTTGCCAGCGAGCTCTCGCACGGCATCACAGGCGCCACCGGAGGTGACCGCCAGGGCGAGGCGCTGCATCGCCTCCTCGTCGGCGCCGGCCGCTCCGCTGGTGTCGCGCGCGGCGAGCACGTCGCGCTCGAGCGCGGGGCGCTCGGCGATGGTCTTGAGCAACGGGAGCGTGAGCTTCCCCTCGCGCAGGTCGGCGTGGAGCGTCTTGCCGGTGACCGCGGCGCTGCCGGCGTAGTCGAGCACGTCGTCGACCAGCTGGAAGGCGACGCCGAGGTGCCCGCCGAACTCGCCCAGCGCCTGGATCGAATCGGCCGACGCGCCCCCCGCACGGGCACCGGCGCGCACCGCCCAGACGAAGAGCGCCGCCGTCTTGTCCTCGACGATGCGGAAGTAGGTCGCCTCGGTGGCGTCGAACGAGGAGCGACCGCGCAGCTGCACGACCTCGCCGTCGACCAGGCGGCGGAGCGTGGAGAAGAGCTCCGAGAGCGTCTCGGAATTGCCGGCGGCGTGGGTGCGCTCGAGCGCGTGCGTGAGGAGCAGATCGCCGGCGAGCACGCTGACTGCGTTGCCCCACACGCGGCGCGAGGTGACCCGCCCGCGCCGCTCCATCCCGTCGTCGACCACGTCGTCGTGGAGGAGCGTGGCCAGGTGCACCAGCTCGGCAGCGACGGCGTACTCGCGCGCGGCCGGCGTGACCTCGCCGAAGCAGGCGGAGGCGAGGAGGACCGAGAGCGGCCGGACGCGCTTGCCGCCGGCGTCGAGCAGGTGCTGCGCCGACTCCGTGGCCGGCGAGACGCCTTCGGCGCAGGCGCTCGCGAGCTCGGTGGCGAGCCAGACCAGGTCGTCGCCGAGCATGGCCTGCACATCGGAGAGCCGACGCGCTGCGCGATCGCCCGCGCGTTCGCTGGTGGCGGTCTCGCGAAGCTGAGCCATGGCGACCAGCGGATTCATGCGACCTCTTGAAGGGCGAGACTCGAGGGGGGGAGCAGGTTCATCAAGCTTCAAAAACTTTTGAAGGAACTATGGAGGTGTCGTCCGCAGCGGTCAAGACGAGCGGCAGGGTCGGCGCCGCGTTTACCACGCTGTGCTCCGTGCTAAGCGAAGGCGATGCCCGACGAGGCCAGCGACGCGCCCAGCGACGTGCCGGACGCATCTGTCGCCACGCAGATCAGCGGGCGAAGGACGCCCGAGCGGCGGGGTCGCACCGTGGTTTCGGCGGTGTTCCTCCTCTTCTCGACGATGTTCATCGTCTGGTGCACCGTGGACATCGCCATCGGAGTGTTCGCCTCCGACGGCGAGATGGCGAGCTCGGCTCCGCCGGAGGCCGCCTGTGCGACGGGCGTGCAATCGCTGGCGACCGCCGTGGAGCGCGCGCTCGCCTTGCGGACGCCGGCTCCGGGGCGCCCGGCCGCGACGCTGTCGACCTTCGACGAGGCGCTCGCGCCGGAGTGGAACGAGTCCGGTCCCATCGAGGCGCGCTGCGCCACGAGCAGCCGCGGGGCGCGGGCCTACGCCGCGGTCTCCCGCTTCCGCACCGGCGCGCGCGAGGCGATGCACCACGATGTCGAGCTGGCGCCGCTCCGTCAGGAAGTGGCGCCGTACCTCGTGGCGACCGCGTCCAACTGAGCGGTCGCCAGCCTGCTCAGCCCTCGGCCAGCGCCTCGAGCTCGCGCGGCACTTCGGCCAGGAGCTCGGTGCCGAGGAAGCCCTGATGACCGACGGTCTCGGTGACCCGGGCCATGGCGCGCGAGCGGACCAAGAGCCCCCAGGAGGCCGCGGCGAACGGCTCGCCACCGCGAGCGGCGAAGGCGGCGATGAGACCGGCGGCCGCGCCTGGCAGGCGTGAAGGCGCGGCGAGCGTGCCGGCGGCGGTGGCCGCGCGTCCATCGGGAGCGACGACGAAGCCGCCGCCATCGGAGTCGGCGCTGACGACGAGCGCCTTCCACTCCTTGGCCGCGGCGCGCGCCAGGGCGAGCGCGTCTTGCTCCGCGCCGCCCTTGTCGCGTGCGCCGGCGAACGACTTGGTCAGCGTGACGAGCTGCGAGCGGCGGGCGACGAGGATCGCGCGGCCGTCGAGGCGGCGGAGCAGATCCGGGAAGCGCGCGAGGATCCCGAGGACGTCGCCGTCGAGCACCAGGGTGGGGGCGTTCTTCGGATCGAGGCGCGCGACCACGCGGCCGAGGAAGCGCTCCGCCTCGCGGCCGTCACGCATTCCCGGCCCGACGAGGAGCACACGGACGCGGCGGGCGCGCTCGGCGACGCGGCGGGAGGAGGCGGCCGAGATGGTGCCGCTGCGGCGCGAATCGAGGCCGAGACCGCGAGCCTGCGGGAGCATGGCGGTGACGAGCGCGACGATGGGGCGCGCCGTGGCGATCTCCAGCTGCGCAGCGCCGGCTCGGACGGCGGCGGTCCCGGCGAGCACCAGCGCCCCGGCGTCGAAGGCGGTGCCGCCGACGATGAGCAGGCTCGCCTCGGAGCCCGTCGCCGTCCCCAGCGGCATCGACGCCAGGCTGGCCGTCGTGAGCGCGACCGGCGCCACGGCCGTCTCGCCTGCTCGCTTGCCGCTCTTGCCGTCGCTCTTGGGGGAGCCAGACGGCGAAACCTTGGACCGCTCGGATCGTTTCTTCTGCGCCATGGGAGCCTCGAACCTCGGCGATGACGTACACGGTGCGGCGTCCGTTGGCGATGGCGACGTGCGCAAAGCGGGGTCTGCCCCTCTCCCGGCGCGACCCTCGCGACTGTAAGGTCGGAGGCGCTCGCCCGTTCTTGCAGGGTGAGCCGATCTCCTCCTTTCGCCCCGCCGGAGCCGAAAACCGCTGTAGCGTCCGCCCCGTGGACGGCGGAGATCGCGACGAGGAGCGTGATCTGGTCGCGCGGGCCGCGAAGGGGGACCGGGAGGCGCTCGGGCAGCTCCTGCACCGCTTCGGACCGATCCTCTACCGCTCGGTGCTGCTTCCGCGGCTCGGCTCCGAGGCGGCGGCGCGGGATGCGCTCTCGGAGACCTACGCCCGCGTGGTGGAGAAGATCGCCCTCTTCGTCTGGCGTGACGTCGGCTTCTACCCGTGGCTGCGCACGGTGGCGCTGCACGTGGCCATCGACCAGCTGCGCGCCCGCAAGCGGCTCGTCCCCTGGAGCGAGGACGACCTCGCCCGCGAGCTCGACGAGGCCTCCCGGGTCACGCCGCTCGACGTCCGCGTGGCGAGCGCCCGGGACGGTGCCGCGGTGAACGTGAAGATCGAGGCGGCGCTCGGGCGGCTCAATCCGCGCTACGCGACGGCCATTCGCCTGCGGATCCTCGAGGAGAAAACGCGCCTCGAGGTGGCCGAGACGCTGGCGGTGAGCGCCGCCACCTTCGATGTTGTCTTGCATCGCGCGCTCGCGGCGCTGAAAAAGGAGCTCGCAGGATGAACGACGACGGCAAGAGCGACGATCTGGAGCTTGCGGCCTCGCCGGAGGAGCTCGCGGCGGCGGCGCGCCTGCGCGATGCGCTGGAGGAGCGCGACGGGCGCGACGCGTTGCCGCGGATCGGACGCGCGCCCGAGGAGTCGGACGAGCTGCTGCTGGCGCGCGCTCTCGGCCACGCCTTTGCCCCGCGTGACCTCGAGGAGCAGGAGCACGCGCGCATCGTCGCGGCTGCGCTGTCGCCGCGCAGAACGAGGCGCGGGCGGACCTTGCTGGTGGCGAGCGTGTCGCTCGGCGGGGCGCTGGCGCTGGCGGCGTCGGTGCTGCTCGTTCTCGGGCAGACCAGGAGCGCGTCCGCGCCGCTGAGCGCAGGTCCGCTGGGGACCACCGACGTCTCGAGCATGACGGCGGCGACGACGCTGGTCCCGCGCTCGACCGAGCCGTGCTGTTTCTTGTCGCCCTGTAGAACCACACGGGCGTTGAGCTGGTCGGCGGCGTCGAAGACCTGGCGGGTCTGGCGGATGCCGAGGAGGCCGGCCTCGTCGACCCAGATGACACCATTGCGGGCCTTCTCGCGGAACTCCTCGTCTTGGAGG
>JAMFST010001318.1 GCA_026225435.1 Labilithrix luteola | reverse complement strand
GGCGCTGGAGTCGTACATCGTCATGTCGATGCCGCCTTCACCGCCGAGGATGCCGGTGGGGCCCGAGGGGAGGCCGGGCATGGTCCCGCCGTCGACGTAGACGCCAGCATCCTGGTTGGACGTGGAGTCATCGTCGTCGGAGCCGCACGCGACGCTGAAGACGACTCCGCTCACGCAGGTGGCGGCGAGGACGAGGGACAACGGAGTGACGAGGCGGATCGACTTCACGGGCAGTCTCCTTGTGCGACGCGCAGACGAGCTTCGGCGCTTGCCCGGCGTATCCGGCCGGCCCGTGTTCTTCAAGTAACAAATGTATATGCCCCGAGGTGCGCGGGCCGCAACTGGCTGAAATTACGCCAGTCGTAGAGAATGACGTGCTTCGGCGTAAGCCTCTCCCACACTGAAGGCGAGGAGATCTCGTGCCTCGGCGTTGGAGGTGATCCACGCCGAACGCTGCTGCGGATCCGACGGAGCACCACCGCGTCGACCGGAGGCGAGGGCGATGGCGTCGAAGGCCGCGCCGAGATCGCCGGTCGCGAGGAGAGCGGTGCGGTTGGCCCACCCGAGAGCGGTGAGCCCGAGCTGCCCCAGGTGAGGGAGCACGGCGCCGGCGACTTCGAGCGCGGCGACACCGAGGTCCGGCGGGATCTGCTTGGGGAACGCCCCCTTCATGCGCCGCGTGGCGTCGGCGAGCGCGCCCGCGGGGACGCCCTGGGGCACCCACGACGGGTTGAACTGCTGCAGCCACGCGGAGACGAGCACCCCGAGCTCCTTCGGCGGCGTGCGGATGAGCGCCGAGGCGTGGGCGTGGGCCAGCTTCAGCGCGCGGAAAGCGAGGAAGGTGCGCGCCCCCTCGGGGAACGCCGCGAGCAGGTCCCCGACGAGCAACGTCGGCGGGCTCGAGCCGCAGGGCACCACCATCGTCCCCGCGGCCGACGAGGTGAGCAGCTGCAGCTGCGAGAGCCCGGCGGCGATGGCCACCGCGTTCACCCGCGTGCCCCAGCCGGCGAGCGCGCCGGGAAGCTGTGAGGCCTTCACCGCGCGCAGGTCCACCGGGGTGGCCGTGTCGAGGGCGTCGCCGTTGCGCGCCAGGAGCACGCGCAGTGACGGGGACAGCAGCTCCGGCGCCAGCATCTCGTCGAGCGCCGGATCGAAGGCGCGCCCCTCGGCGCCGCGGATGGAGGCCGGCTCACCGCGCAACGCGCGCAGCGACGCGGACACCAGCTCCGCCGAGCGACGGCGCTCGCGCAGCTCGTAGACGACGACCAGCTGCTCGAGCTGCGCGGGCACGATGCGACCGGCCGAGATGGCCCGCCGCGCGTCGCCACCGACGCGATCGAGGAGCACGTTGATCGCCGGCCCCTGGCGGTGCCGCTGGTAGACATCGACCAGCGCGCGGAGCACCTCGACATCGAGCGGGGCCTCCTTGCGCGCCGCATCGAGCACCTGCTCGGCGCGTCGCGGCTCGCCGGCCACGTTCTCGTAGAAGCCGGCCAGCTCCAGCATCCGCGCGCGGCGGTGGAGCGGCTCGGTGGCCAGCGCGATGAGCTGCGTCTGCACCTCCACGGCGCGCCCGAGGTCGTTCTGCTGGCGGTAGAGGGCCGAGAGCCGCTCGAGCGTCGGCACGTCGTTGGGGGCCCGCTTGAGGACCTCCTGGTAGGCCACCTCGGCGCGGGGCAGGTTGTCGAGGTGCTGGGCGTAGAGCGTGCCCAGCGTGGCGTAGATCTCCTTCTGTTCCGCCGGGTCGGAGATGAGCCGCGCCAGACCGACCAGGGTCTGCTCCGCGGTGGTCCAGTCGCCGCGCTTCATGGCGACGCTGGCGTAGACGCGCAGCGCGGGGCCGTTGTTCTCGTCGTTGGCCAGCGCCGATTCGAGCGCGCGCGTGGCGCCTTCGAGATCGCCCACGTCGGCCAGCGCCTTGCCACGCTGCACCTCGAGCGCAGCTCGCTCCGCCGGATCCTCGATCTCGGCGAGGCGCCGCTCGAGGAGATCGGCGATCTGGGCGCGCTGCCCGTTGCGCGTGTACAGGTCGAGGAGGCGATCGAACAGCTCGTCGCCGCCGAGGGCGATGGCCGCCGCCTGCTCGAGCGCGCGGATCCCGCGCGGCTCGTCGTGAGCTTCGTCGAGCCACCAGCGTGCCGCCGCGGCGAACGCGGAGCGACGGTGGATGGGCACGAGGCTCGCCTCGGCGAGGCTCTCGAGCGCGTCGCCGGCCCCGGAGAGATCCCGTGCACGCCGCCGCGCTTCGGCCAGCCGACCCCAGGCGACGACGTCACCGGGATCGTCGGTGGTGGCGTGAGCGAACAGATCGGTCGCCTCTTGCAGGCGGTGCACCCGCAGCGCCGCCTCGCCTGCGCGGGTGCGCAGGAAGGCGAGCTCGGTCAGCTCGTTGGCGCGCTCGACCAGCGCCTTGCTGGTCGTGTACTGCCAGGTGTCGTCGAGGCTCGCCCGCGCGTGGGCATCGGCGAAGCGGAGCGCCCACAGCGTCGGCTGCGGCTCGTGCGCCGCCAGCTCCGCCAGCGTGCGCGTCTCTTCCCACGGTTGATCGCTCGCCAGGTGCATGCGCACGGCCAGCTGGGCGTGCGCCGTCGACTCGCCACCGGCCGTCCCGACCGTCGCGTGCGCGATGAGCGAGGCGACCTGCGCGAGGCCGCGCT
>JAMFST010001317.1 GCA_026225435.1 Labilithrix luteola | reverse complement strand
GGCTCTCGTCGCCGAGCTGCGCACCGTCCTCGTCTCGACGATTCCGCCGCAGCACCACGCGCAGGTCGCGGCGATCGGCCGCGTCTTTCTCGACGCCCTCGATCCCTCGGGTGAATCGGCGGCCGCCGCACCCGCGCCGGCGACGCCGGCGACGCCAACGCCCGTCACGATCGAGCCGACGCAGCTCTCGCCGAGGTTCGAGCGGATCCTTTCGGCCCTGCGCGGCGAGCTGGATCGCCAAGGCATCGAGCCCACCGCGAGCCGACGGCGTGCGGCGAAAATTCCGCTGGTCAACATCCGACCGTGGCGGGTCGTCGTCGACGAGCCGCACCGCACGCCACCGCCGCACGGCGTCGACGTCGACGAACCACACAACACCGAGGAGGCGAGGGCGACTGGCCCGACGCCCGAACCGAACCGCTCCGACGATTGACCCCTGGGTCGTACGACCCAACGCCGCGCGCCCGCGCGGCGGCGATGAAGAAGCGAGAGAACGAGATGGAAGAAACACACCGGCTGTGGCGCCAGCTCCTCGCGCTCGTCGCGTTCGGGGCGGCGGCCGTCGAAGCGTGGGCCAAGCTCGCCGGCGATCCGGGTGCCGCTGACGACGTCGAGCTCGTCGCCCGCGAGCGCGCCTACGAACGCGACGTGTGCCACTGGCTCGAGTACCTGGCCACCGTCGACGCGCCCGACATTTTCGCGGCCACGCTCGACATGTTCGCGCTTCGCCGTCGGCTGCTAGGTCACGCGTGGCGCGACGTTCTGAACAACTAGGAGCCGACGATGAACGTTCCGGATCTCACATTCTCCGAGGTAGGTCCCGCTGGCGCGTATCCCGATTGGGTGCGCGCGCTGCGCGGTCAGTCGGGCGGCTACGTCATCGCGGAGAAACCGCGCAGGAGCGGCCTAAGCGCGCAGGTCGTCTACGTCGGCGAAAGCCACAGCAACAACCTCTACGAAACTCTGACGCGCCATTTTCAGCAGTGGGCGCGGCGGAAGACGTGGTGGGCGAAACAGTTTGGCCGCACCGACGCGCCCGGTACGACGTACCAACGGGGCCGCTGCCTTGTCGCCGTCGTCCTCGCTCCGCGCGAGCTGGCGATCGATCTCCAATGGCGACTGATCGAGCTGTTGTCGCCGCGCGACAACGTGATCGGTCAGGTCGTCGATGACGTGGTGCCGTTCTGATCCGCGACGAGGGTGCATCCATTGGCTCGAAGGAGCCCAACGCAGGAAGACCTAACGACCTGAACCGGCGCGCGCAAACGGATGAACCTATGGAATCGCGACTAGATAGCTCCGGCGTGTGCATCCGTTTGTTGCAGGGCGATTCCTCGTCGGAGATACCGCTGACATCGGGCAGGTCAGCGGTATCTTGTCCAGCATTTCCGAACGTACCCAATGCATTTCGTGGGGAGATGCACGGGACCGCTGACAACGCGTTCGACGGCTTCACCACGCGGATCGAAATCGTGCATGATTCGTCCGAGCCGGCGGTCGCGGGTGCGACCCATCTCGAGGTGAAGGTGAGTGAGTCGTCGATGATCGGAACGCAGATCGGAAAGCTCAAGATCACGCGGCGCCTCGGCGCGGGC
>JAMFST010001316.1 GCA_026225435.1 Labilithrix luteola | reverse complement strand
GCGGCGGCGATGGCCCGCCGCACGGTGACGCTGTCGGTCCGCAGCCCGGAACCCTCGGCGGGGGTGGGCGCGTACCTGGCGCGCTCCTCGGCAAGCGCGATGCGCATCAGGGCGGACCGCGCGGGCTCCGCGTCGTGGACGAAGTCTTCGAGGTAGACGCCGGTGCCGTAGCTCTTGGCGAGCGTGTCGAGGAACGGCGTGGCCCAGGGATACGTCTGCTGCCCCCAGACCGAGTTGACCACCTGGAGCACGTAGTCGTCGGTCGACGGCGCCGCGTCGTCGTTCCCGGTCGCCGTCTTCTGGTCCGCCGCGAGCGCGGTCGCGGCACGTGAGGCGAGTGCGGCGGTGAGCGCGTTCTGGCCGTCGAAGATGGATCCAGCGGAAGAATCAACGTGGAGCACGCTGGCCATCTGCGTCGCCGTGTCGCCATTCGCGCCCGCATAGGTCATCGTCAGGGCCAGCGAGGCGCTGATGGGCGAGGTCACCACGTTGCTCCCCGCCGTGGAGGCGGCCAGCACCTCGCCGTACAGGTCCACGGCGAAGGCGTTGTTCGCCGTGGCCGCGACGGCGGCGGCGTTCGCCGGGAGGGCGGCGACCGCGTCACGCTGCACGCTCGACTTGGCGACCGAGAGCGCATTGTCCGGCGCCGGCGTGGAGGACGAGCTGCTGCTGCAAGCGGCGCAGGCGAGGAGGACGGAGAGCGACGCGAAGGAGGAAGTGCGGCGGAGCATGCCGAGCCTTAGAGCACCGGGTGTGCCGTCGCCCGAGCTGCCCCGGAATGCCGACGAGACGCGATCTCGTCGCTCGTGGACCATGACCCGCGCTTCCCGGATGGGGAGCGCGTGGCACAACTAGGCACGGTGCCCTCCGTCGCGCGTCCGACGAGCCGCGTCACGGCGAGCGAGCCATACTGCGTGCCCATGGTGGCTGGCTACGCTTCGACCCCTCTCGCCCGCAAGCTGGGCATCATCCCCGGCGTGCGCGCCCTCGTGCGCGGCGCGCCGCCCTCCCTCGGGCCGATGTTCGCCGAGCTCGTCCTCGTCACGCGGGTGACCGCGGGGATGGCGCCGCTCGGCTACATCCACCTATTCTCGGCCGACGCCGGCGAGACGGCGCCGCTCGTGACCAAGCTCGCGCCGCTGCTCGATGACCGCGGCCTTTTCTGGATCTCCTGGCCGAAGAAGGCGTCCAAGGTGCCCACGACCCTCGACGAGCACGCGGTGCGGGCCTTCGGCCTGGAAGCGGGCCTGGTCGACGTGAAGGTCTGCGCCGTCGACGAGGTCTGGTCCGGCCTGAAGTTCGTGCGCCGCGTGGCCGACCGCGCCAGGCGCTGAAAACACGCCGCAACTTGTCGATATCGCGCCCAGAATTCGAAGGCAGCGCTCGCCTTCGTGTACGCTCGTCCGGCCCAATGTACACCGACCCGAACCTCCCCCGTCACGTCTACGGCTGGCACTCCGAAGCGCTCGGCCTCCACATGCCGATCGTCCGCTACGGCAACTGGGGGCGACCGCTCCTCATGTTCCCGACGGCCGCGAGCGACGTCCTCGACAACGAGCGCTTCTACCTCATCAAGTCGATCGAGCATCACATCCTCGCCGGGCGCGTCACCGTCTTCGCCATCGAGACGGTCAACCGCATGTCGTGGATGGACGAGTCCATCGACCCGCGCGAGTCCGGCCGCCGCCAGGCGCTCTACTCGCGTTACATCGAGAACGAGGTGGTGCCGCACATCCGCCACATCGTCGGCAACCCGCACGCCCGCATCGGCGCCACCGGCGCGAGCTTCGGCGCCTTCCACGCCGCCAACTCGATGTTCCGCCGGCCGGACCAGTTCGACACGCTCATCGCCATGAGCGGCTTCTACGATCTCAACCCCGGCTACACGCGCGGGCTGTCGAGCGAGGACATCTACTTCAACAACCCGATGGCCTACGTGCGCAACATGAACGACTCGCATCAGCTCGATCTGCTGCGCCACTCGTCGATCAACATCATCTGTGGCCAGGGCGCCTACGAGCGTCCGGACAAGTCGGCCGCGTTCTCCCAGCTGCTCTGGGACAAGGGCATCTGGAACAACCTGGACCTGTGGGGCCACGACGTGGACCACGACTGGCCCTGGTGGCGCAAGATGCTGGACCAGTACGTCACCCGCGTCGGCTGGTGAGCTGGCAACGGCCGCGCACGCTTGACTGACGAGGCGTGCGCGGAGACGGTGAAGGCATGGCGACCCCGACGGTCCTCGTGTCGACGTGGGAAGACGGGCTGTTCTCGCTCGCGGGCGACCGGCCCGTCCAGGAGCTCGCCGGCGAAGCGGTGACAGCGCTCGCCGCCGATGGACGCGGGGGAGCGCTCGCCCTCGTCGCCGGTCGCGAGCTGCGACGGCGCGCGGCCGACGGCGGCTGGAGCACGCTCGCCACCGCAGAGGTCGGCCTCGCCTGTTGCGTCGCGGTCGGCGAGGAGATCTACGTCGGCACCGACGACGCGCGCGTGCTTCGCCTCGGACCGACCGGCCGGCTGATCGCGCTCGGCGGCTTCGACGCGGTCGAGGGGCGGGAGGGGTGGTACGGCGGGCAGGCGCTGGTCGACGGTCGCTGGGTCGGACCGCCGCTCGGGGTTCGCTCGATCACCGTCACCGCCGACGGCGCCGTGCTCCTCGCCAACATCCACGTCGGCGGAGTCCCGCGCTCCATCGACGGCGGCAAGACGTGGCGCTCCACGATCGATCTCGACAGCGACGTCCACGAGGTGCGCGCGCACCCCGAGCGGCGCGATCTGGTCATGGCCGCGGCGGCCGCCGGGCTGTGCATCAGCCGCGACGGCGGCGCCACCTGGGTCATCGAGCGCGGCGGCCTGCCCGCGGACCACCAGCATGGCTCCGCGCTCGCCTTCGTCGGCGACGACGTTCTGCTTGCCACCTCGGAGAGCCCGTTCGCGAAGACCGGCGCGCTCTATCGCCGACGCGTCGACGGAGACGGCCCGCTGTCCCTCGCCGGCGGCGGTGTGCCCGAGGTGCTCGACGGCATCGTCGACACCCGCTGCATCGCG
>JAMFST010001315.1 GCA_026225435.1 Labilithrix luteola | reverse complement strand
TGGGCGTCACCCCGCGCCCGCGTCGCTCCACCAGCGGAGTCTTCAGGTACGCCTCGAGCCGCGCGATCGCCTTGCTCACCTGGGAGGTGGTGACGCCGATCTGACGCGCGGTGGCCGTCAGCGAGCCCGACTTGTACACGCTGAGAAACGTCGCCACGTCGGCGACGCGGAGATCGTTGAGGTCGTGTTGCAACTTGTTTCAAGTGTAGCAATTTCCCCGCGCGATTGCCTCCGCTTCGGGTGATAGCGTGATCGCAACGCACCGGTGCGGTGACGCGACCGCGCGATGGAGCAGAACAGGACCAAGCTCGCGGAGGGAGCACGATGACGGAGACGCCAACGAACGAGCTCAACGCTCTCGTGGTCCTGGACCGCGAAGGGCGCATCTCGTCGGCGACCCATCCCGCCGCTGCGATGCTCGGCGTTCCGTTCGATGAGCTTGCCGGCGCGAGCTTCCTCGAGCGCTTCCTCGTGGGCGCGCTCCCGTTGCCCATCCCGGCGATCGTCCAGGGGAGCAAGTGGACCTCCAACCTGCGTCGCGCCAACGGCACCACCGTGTCGGTCGAGCTCACGGCCGTTCTCGGTGCCGCGGTCGATGCGAGCGCCGGCGTCACCCTCGTCATGCGCGCGACCGGCGAGGCGCGCCGATCCACCGAGGCGCTCTACCGCGCCCTCTTCGAGCAGAGCCCGATCCCCAAGTGGCTCTACGACGTCGACACCTTGCGCTTCCTCGCCGTCAACGACGCCGCCGTGAAGAAGTACGGCTACACCCGCGACGAGTTCCTCCAGCTCACCCTCCGTGACATCCGCCCGCCGGAGGAGATCCCGCGCATGCTCGCGGACGTCCGCCAGCTGCGTGACTTCGACGTCAGCTCCTGGATCCATCGCCTCAAGGACGGCACCCTCATCGACGTCGAGCTCACCTCGCAGGGCTTCGGCATCGGCGGGCGCAACGCGCGCCTCGTCGACGTGCAGGACGTCACCCAGCGCAAGCGCCTCGAGGAGCAGCTGCGCCAGACGCAGAAGATGGACGCCGTGGGCAAGCTCGCCGGCGGCATCGCCCACGACTTCAACAACCTGCTCACCGTCATCCTCAGCTGCGTCGATTTTCTCCGCATGGAGACGCCGGCCGACGATCCGCGCTACTCCGGCGTCGAGGACATCCGCACCGCCGCCACCCGCGCCGCCGATCTCACGCGCCAGCTCCTCGCCTTCAGCCGCCAGCAGGTCCTGGCGCCGCGCCTCTTCGATCTGCACGGCCGCATCCACGGCCTGCAGCGGATGCTCGACCGCATCCTCGGCGACGACATCGAGCTGGTCCTCGCCCCTCTCGAGGGGTCGTGCATGATACACGCAGATCCCGGCAGCATCGAGCAGGTGGTGATGAACCTCGTGCTCAACTCGCGCGACGCCATCGTCCGCGGCGGCCGCATCATCCTCGAGACGCGCGAGGTGTACGTCGACCAGGCGCTCGCCAAGCGGCACTTCGGCATGCGCGCCGGCCCGCACGTCGTCCTCACGGTGCGTGACAACGGCAGCGGCATGCACGAGGTGACCCGCGCGCGCATCTTCGAGCCCTTCTTCACCACCAAGGAGCAGGGGCAGGGGACCGGTCTCGGCCTGTCCACGGTGCTCGGCATCGTCGAGCAGTCGGGTGGATCGATCACCGTCGAGAGCGTCGTCGGCGTCGGTACCACCTTCAGCGTCTACTTCCCCAAGGCGACGCGCGGCACCCCCTCGCGCCCCGCTATGAAGAGTGTCCCTGCGGCACGCGGCACCGAGACCATCCTGCTGGTCGAGGACAACGAGCCAGTCCGCGTCGTCGCCCGCGAGATCCTCCGCCGCTTCGGCTACGTCGTCCTCGAAGCGGCGAGCCCCCTCGAGGCGCTGCGCATGGCCGGGATCCACACCGCCAAGCTCGACCTGCTCCTCACCGACATGGTCATGCCGCAGATGACCGGCGCTGAGCTCGCCCGCCGCCTCACCGCCCAGCGCCCGACCTTGCGTGTACTCTGCATGTCTGGCTACACCGACGACCGCTCCTTGCGCGAAGGCGTCGAGGACGACCGCATCGCCTTCCTGCAGAAGCCCTTCACCCCCGAGTCGCTCGCCCGCAAGGTGCGCGAGGTGCTCGACGAGGTGCGGGGAGCGCTGGGCCGCGAGGGCTGAAGTCGGCTACGATTGCCGCCGCAGCACCCGCACGGGTGGCGAAATGGCAGACGCAGCGGATTTAGGTTCGGGAGCGAGTCTGCGGAGACGCCGAACGACCTAGATTCCTCGAGCGAACGCGATGTGAGCGAGGCTGCACAAGGCTCGGATGTACAGAGCGTGGGGCAAGCTCGGGGCAATGCGGAGGCCTCTCCGAGGGGTGCCGCGCTGGCCGATCTGTATCGCCACGCGGAGCGGTTGGCCAGCGTCGGCGACGTCGCCGGAGCGCGCGAGCTGCACGCGGTGATCGGGCGGCTCCTCGACGGAGCAGGGCCGGCGGACGGTGCCGCAGTGGTGGACCTCGGCGCTGAGCGGGCAAAGCGAGGTGGGTCGTGAACGCGTCAGCCGCGACGCGGGCGACGCGCGACCGGGCGAACGGCCGCCTTCTTCGCCGTGACCAGCTTCTTCAGCGCCGCGACGTCCTCCTCGAGCTTTCGGTGGACCGGGTCCGCGTGCTTCGCGAGCTCTGCGTCGAGGTCGTCGAAGCGCTTGGCCGTCTCTCGGCGGTGGGCGTCGACCTTCGCGTCGATAGTGTCGACCTTCGCGTCGACAGTGTTGACCTTCGCGTCGACAGTGTTGACCTTCGC
>JAMFST010001314.1 GCA_026225435.1 Labilithrix luteola | reverse complement strand
GTACGCCGGGGGAGCACGCCTACAACCCCATCGGCACGGTCCACGGTGGCTACGCGGCGGCGCTGCTCGACTCGGCCTGCGGCTGCGCGGTGCACACCCGGCTGTCGGCCACGCAGGCGTACACCACGCTCGACCTGCGCGTGTCGTACCTCAAGGCGATCCTCGCCGACACCGGCCCGATGCGCGCCGAAGGGGTCGTCGTGTCCATCGGCCGTCGCGCGGCCTTCGCCGAGGCGAAGCTCATCGACGCCAGCGGCAAGATCTACGCGACGGCGACCTCGACGCTGCTCGTCTTCGATCGCACGTAGCTCCGCGCCATCACCGCTCGGTCACTGTCCGAGCCGGTCGGTGAGCGCCTTGATCTCGGCGTCGCTGAGCCCGATCATCTTCAAGTAGGCGCGCGCGCCGCCGTACTTCGAGTCGAGCGCGCGGAGGAACATCTCGATCGCCTCGGGCGGGCTGTCGTCGATCGCCTCCGCCTGCGCCGCCCCTTCGGTCGCCGTCGGGTGGAGGTAGCGCGCCGAGATGGCGTAGTTGTGCACGATGGTGTCGTGGTCGACGCCGGCGAGCGACAGGAGGATGGCCGCGACCATGCCGGTGCGGTCCTTCCCTGCGGCGCAGTGAAAGACGATGGCCCCGTCCTTCTGCTGCGCCATCGCGCGGAACACCCGGTGGAACCTCGACTGGTGATCGGCGAGCGCGCGCACGTACATCGCCCCGCGGGAAGAGGGATAGAGTGCGTCCCAGAGCCCCGCGCCCATCAGCGAGATGTTCATGTAGTGAAAGCGCTCGTCGCGCGAGAGCTTGTCCGGTGAGCGGACCACCTCCCAGAACGTGCGCAGGTCGATATCGAGCTTCACGTCGTGATCGGCGAGCACTTGCTTGTCGCTGTCGGTCGCGTGCGAGAGGCTCCCCGTCCGGATGAAGCGGCCGAGCGGGATCGGCCCCTTCGCCCCCTGCATACCGCCGAGGTCGCGCCCGTTGCGCACCGACTGCAGCACCAGAGCGCGCGCTCCGTCCTCCTTCGTCGGGGTGATCGTGGCGGCGAAGGCGGGCGCCTGCGCTGCGGGGACGACGATGCGCGCGGAGTGGATTCCACACCCCGCGGACGCGAGACCGACCACGAGCGTCCCTTGGCGGAGCAGCGCGAAGACGGCTTTCATTCCATCCCGGCTAGCAGCACTGTGTCCGCGATGGCGAGTCGTCTCGTAGCCCGACGGAGCGGCTCGACCTTGGCACCACGGGTCGCCTTCGCGCTGCTCGCCTTCACCGGCATCTCCTTCCTCGCCGGTACCAACGCGCCGACCGCGCTCTACGGGACGTACCAGGCAGCCTGGCACTTCTCGCCCATCACCACCACGATCGTCTTCGGCATCTATGCGGTGGCGGTGCTCGGCGCGCTGCTCACGGTCGGCTCGCTCTCCGACTACCTCGGCCGGCGCCCGGTGATCCTGGTGGCGCTGGTCTTCCAGATCCTCTCGATGGTCGTGCTGTCGAACGCCGGGAGCGTCGCTGAGCTCATCGCCGGGCGGGTCATCCAGGGGCTGTCCACGGGCGCCGCCCTCAGCGCCATCGGCGCCGGGATGATCGATCTCGAGCGGGTGAAGGGGACCATCGCCAACTCGGTGTGCCCCATGGCGGGCACGGGGCTCGGCGGGTTCGCCTCGGGGTTCTTCGTCCAGTACCTGCCCGCTCCGACGCACCTCATCTACCTGACGATCCTCGGGCTCTACGTGCTCCAGGGGATCGGCATCTTCTTCCTCGCCGAGACCGTCACGCCGATGCCCGGGGTCGGGCTCGCTTCCCTGCGGCCCCAGCTGCGCGTCCCGCGGCACCTGCGCAGCGGCGTCTTCTTCGCCGCGCCGCTGCTCATCGCCTCCTGGGCGCTGATGGGCTTCTACGGCGCGCTCGGAGCGGCCATCACCCGCCAGCTCACCGGCGCCAGCTCCCCCACCCTCGCCGCCGCTGCCATGTCCACCATGGCCTGTGCCGGCGGCGTCACCGTCCTGATCCTCCGCGCCAGCTCGGGCCGCGCCATGATGATCACCGGCGGCACCGCCGTCCCGCTCGGCACCGCGCTCGGCCTCCTCGGCTTCGAGCAAGCCTCGGTCGTCCTCTTCTTCCTCGGCACCGCGCTCGCCGGCATCGGCTTCGGCACGGCCTTCCAGGGGGCCATCCGCACCGTCGTCCCCTACGCCGCGCCGCACGAGCGCGCCGGCGTCATCTCGGTGCTCTTCGTCGTCGCCTACCTCGCGCTCGGGGTGCCCGCCGTGTTCGCCGGCATCCGCATCGCCGGCGGCGCCAGCATCTCGCGCACCGCGCACGAGTACGGCGCGGTGGTCATGCTGCTCTCGCTGGTGGCGCTCGCCGGAGCCGTCTCGCGACGACCGCCGGCGGTGGCCCCTCCAGCGTGAGCCTCCTCAGCGCGCTGCGACCGCGGGGGTCGGCGGCGCGACGCGCGCCTTCTTCGACCGCGGCGTGAAGTAGCTGGCGTAGACGTTGTTGGCGACGGCGTTGCCCATGGTGACGCCCACGTCGGCGTCGTGCTGCCAGTGGACGCCGAGGTAGATGCGGCTACGGGCGTTCTCGGTCTCGGCCTGGGTGAGGTTCTTGTACGAGCGCGGGAGCAGCGGGCGCACGTTGCCGTGCGAGTCGGTGGTCACGCCGTTGTACTCGTCGGACACGAAGGTGAAGGAGGCGTCGCCGAAGACGTTGCGCAGCGTCTGGAAGAGCGCGCCGCCGAAGGTCGCGTGGCCGGACGGGTACGCCGGGAACGGCGGGGTGAAGTCGGGGTTGGTGGTGTTGCTCTCCATCGCCCCGAGCGCCATCCAGGTCGGGTCGTCGGTGGCGCGGATGGCGTTGTCCGGGCGCCAGCGAGCGTAGTGGTACTTGCAGTCCCAGGCGGCCATGGCGGCGTCGGCCATGCTGGTGTTGACCAGCGCGAGCACGCGAGACAGCTCGGTCGGCTGGTTGTCCAGCCCCTCGTTCTTGGCGATGGTCAGCGCGACCATGTTGTACAGGCGCGGCGGGGTGCCGATCTTCGGCGCGCCGTCGTAGCCCCAGAAGATCCCGATGTGCGTCTCGTCGGTGGTGCGCTTGGTCGGCGTCGTCTCGCCGTCGCCGCCGTAGTTCTTCGCGTCCTGGTAGTCCGCCTCGTACTCGGCCGAGCCGAGCGCGTACGGCGCCTCGGGACGGAACTGGTCGGTGCTCTGCATGGTGAACGGCGTCACGTTGGCCCAGTAGCCGCCAAGCGCCGCGGGCGACTGCGACAGGACGTCCGGCGCCCAGTAGCCCGGCCCGGTCGGCAGGTTCATCTGCGTGTACGTCGGGTCGGGGATCTGCGCGCCGTCGTTGCTGCGCAGCGCGAGGATGTTGGCGGCGGCGAGCTTGCCGCGGGCGACACCGGCCGCCTTGGTCGACGCGGTGATGTGCGACAGGTCGGTCGCGAGAGCGCTGTCGAAGCTGGGCGACTGCGAGGGGAACATGGCCGAGAGCGTGTCGTGCGCCGCCTGGGCGATGGCCGCGCTCATGTTCGCGCTGCTGTTGATCGGCATGTCGGTGTACGGGTTGTACACGCCGGAGATCGACTGCACCGCGTCGTACATCGAGATGTGCACGATGGCCAGCGCTCGGGAGGCGCGCGGCGGGCCGGCTTCTTCGTTCTCGGTACGCGTCTCGCCCGGGGCGGGCGGCGTCGCGTCGATGTAGACCGCGTCGAGGGCGACCTGGCTCCAGGCGATCAGCTCGCTCGAGGCGGAGCTAGCGCTGGTGCTGTCGGTGGTTGCGCTGCTGCTCAGCGCATCATCACTCGACTCCGAGCTGGTGGAGGCGGCGCTGCAACCGACGATGGCCGTGGCGGCGGTGGCGAGAAAGGCGAGCGTGAGCGACGAGGCTGATTTCATGGACGCGATCCCCGGGAGGTGAGGCAGCCGAGATCGGCAGCGCGCCGGATGTCTCACATGGTCACCCACAGCGCAACCGCACCTGGGTGACGGCTCTCTCCCGAGCATCTCGACGGGAATCAGGTCTCTTCAGAGACTTCCAGCAATCCCGCGAGATGTAGGCACTGGTGGTAGGACACAATGACGCGGGCGGTCGAATGTTCCACTCCCAGCGAAAATGTAAAGAACCGCCGCAGCACGCTCCCGTCAGAGAAAACGCGCGCGACGGACACTCATGAGCCACGCGCGCAGCGCCTCTTCGGCGGCCGGCGGCGCCAACTCGGGGAGAGCGCTCCCCTCCCGCGCACGGTCCAGGCGATCGAAGAGCGCCCCGACCCGGGAGTGCCACGCGTCGAGCTGCGCCCCATCCAGCGCCACCCGCTCGCCGGCACGCTTGCGCTCCACCAGCTGCGCGGCATCGCCGATCCCGTAGTCGCCCATGATGCGCGTGAGGTCCGTCTCCAGCTGCCCGGTCTCGAGCAGGTGGATCCCGGTGAGCGTCGTGCGCAGCACGTAGAGCAGCTTCTTCGTGGTCGGCTTCTTCGACAGCTCGCCCAGCTGGTTCATGGCGAAGCCGCGGTAGTGCCGGTGCACCCGGCGGCTCAGAGCGCGCTGCACCAGCGGACGAAGCTCGGACAGGAGCGGCGAGGCGTGCGGCACGGTGCGACCGAGCACCCGCTCGAGGAAGTTCCCGTTCCCGGCGAGGATGCCGGAGAGCGCGTGCGCCAGCTCGTTCGAGGTGTAGTCGATCTCCACGCCCTCGATGATCTCGGCGCGGTCCACCGTCGGCACCGGCAGCGCGAAGCCGAGGAGATCGGCGGTCGGCGCGACGTGGATCGCCTTGAGATCGAGATCGCTGTCCGGCGAGGGGAAGCCGTAGGCGTGCGCGCCGCTCAGGTAGACCACCAGGTGCTCGCGCCGCGCCTCTTCTTCCCGCAAGACGGCCGAGGACACCGCGGTCTGCTCGGCGGTGAGCACGTTCTCCATTCCCTGCGGCTTCAGCTCGTTCACTCGTTCCACACCACCTCCGGAGGTGCCGGTGCGGCGCGGCCGAAGACGCCGGCAGCGCCGCTGGCCCATCGTCGCGCCACCTCTTCTCCGATGCGACGAAGAACCGCATCGGCGCGCGCCACGTCGGGACGCCGAGGGAGCCGCGACGTCGCCCGTGCGCTCTCGAGCGCCGGCACCATCGCCTCGGCCTGCGCGAGCACCCCCTCGAGCGCCACCTCGCCGCGCTTGATCGCCAGCAAGCGCTCGCGCAGCTCCCCTTCCATCGCGAACACCGGCTCGCCCTCCCGCAGCCAGTGCGTCGCCGTCGCCAGCAAGCGCACCAGGTTGTACGCGTTCTTCGGCCGCAGCTCCCGCGGCAGCTCGAGGCCCGCGGTCTTCTCCGGGTCGACGGCGAAGCGTGCCAGCGCGGCCAGCTCGTTCGCCTCGATCAGCCCCTGATCGTGCATCGAGCGATACAGCTGCTTCACGTGCTGCTTCGCCTGGTGGAGCGCGTCCGCCTCGGTCGGCGCCAGCCGCGGCGAGACCGTGACCAGCTTGGCCGCGAGCGCATCGAGCGTGAGCGTCGGCTCGGCGCGTAGCCAGTCGAGCACCCGCCCGCGATTCTCCGCCAGCCGCAGCCCTTGCTCCAGCCGGCGCAGCTGCCCGACCGCGTAGCGACCGAAGGTGCCGTGGATCTCGACGGAAACGAACGCGTCACGCGCCTCGATGAGCCACTCGCCGATCGAATCGAGAGCGCGCACTCCCGGCAAGAAGAGCATCTCCAGGGTGTTCGGATCCGCACGCAGCGCCTGCCGGATCGCCTTGCCCGCCGCCCAGTACGTCGCGCTCCCGTCCGCGCTCACCAGATCCTCGGGCGGCGCGACGAGCCCCTGCGTCCACGCGAACGGGAGCGCGAAGACGCCGCGCAGATCCTCGTCGGAGCTCTCGTCCGCCAGGCCCCAGGCGCGCGAGCCGACGGTCGCCTCGAGCACGACGCATGGTCGCAGCGCGTCCCAGGCTTCGGCGCGGCGATGAGCGAAGAGCGCTTGCCCGATACGCCGCGCCGTCAGCTCGTGGCGCGC
>JAMFST010001313.1 GCA_026225435.1 Labilithrix luteola | reverse complement strand
GCTCGACCTGGCGCTCTGGGACCTGATCGGCAAGATCACCGGCCAGCCGTGCTGGAAGCTGCTGGGCGGCGCCGCTGGCCGGGTGCGGCTGTACGCGTCGTCCGGGGTGCTGCGCGAGCCGGCGGCGCTGGCCATCGACGCGCGCAACGTGACGGTCTCCACCTCGGGGCTGCCGACGGGGATCCTCCGCCTGGCGAAGGAGGCGCCGAAGGTGCGCCTCGCGCTCTCACTCGGGACGGTGGTGCCGGGGGAGCGCAAGCGCCTGCTACCGATCGACAACGCCCATCCGCTCGAGGAGGTGCTGGCGGCAGCCGCGGTCCACGCGAAGAGCACCGGCCTCGCGCCGCTGTGGGCGGTCACCTTGCTCGCCGGGGTGAACGACGAGGAACGCCACGCCCACGCTCTCGCCGCGCGCCTCCTGCGCTTCGCCGTCGAGACCGGCGTGCGCCCCCGCCTGAGCGTGATCCCGTACAACGTCATCGGCGAGGACGATCCCTACGCCCGCACTTCCGAAGCGCGCGAGGACGCTTTCCGCGAGGCGATGGCCCGCGCCGGCGCACCGACCCACAAGCGCTACAGCGGCGGCGGCGATGTACAGGCGGCGTGCGGTCAACTGGCGGGCGTCGACCGCCTTCGCGACGCCGGGTAAGCCGTCCGGCCCAGCGACGTCACCAGCTCGCGCAGCCACCGCAGGGCGGGGTCGGCGTCCGTGCGCGGGTGCCACATCGCCGAGATGGCGAACCTGGGCGTCCGCACGGGCAGCTCGAAGGCCTGCAGACCCGCGCGGGCAGGCGGGTCGGGGACCAGCGTGTTGCCGAGGCACGAGCGCGGGACGTGCGCGATGAGATCCGAGTGCCGCACGATCCGCATGGCATCGGGAAGTCCAGGCACCACGACGACGACCTCGCGCCGCAGCCCGAGCCGCTCGAGCGCCTGGTCGACCGGGCTGGTGGCGTCTCGCTTGGGCGAGGCGACGACGTGCTGGCAGGCGGCGAAACGTTCCGCCGTCACCTCCGCCCCCGCGAGCAGCGGGTGGCCGATGCGCGCCACGCCGACGAGGTCGTCGCGAAAGAGCAACTGGGTGCGCATCTCCGGCGCGGGCGCTTCGAGGACGCCGATCTCGAGATCGACGAGCCCCTCGCGCAGCGGGCGCGCGTCCTTGTCGGGGCGAGGGGCAAAGCGCAGGTGCACGCGCGGCGCGGCCGCGGCGATGGCCGCCAGCAAGGGGACGGAGAACCCCTCGATGAACCCCTCGCTCGCCCGGAGCGTGAAGGTGCGATCGAACGACGCGACCCCCGAAGCACCGGTCGGCGGCCGCAGCACCGCCTGCGCGTCCCGGGTCAGCTCGCGGACGCGATCGCGCAGCGACGCCGCGTGCGTCGTCGGCACCAGCCCGCGCCCGGCGCGCACCAGGAGCTCATCGCCCGTCGCCGCGCGCAGCCGCGTGAGCGTCCGGCTCATCGCCGAGGTGCTCAGACCGAGCCGACGAGCCGCGCCGGTCACGCTCCCCTCGGCCAGAAGAACGTCGAGCGCTACCAGGAGGTTAAGATCGATGTCGTCCACGCCCAGCAGCCTAGCAGGCGTTCGGTGCAACTGTGGGTTGCGTGGGTTGCGTCTGGCGCCTGCAGGCCACCACTGCCATCTTCTGCGCTCATGTCCTCCTCCTCCGCTTCGACCGGTCCGTCGGGCACTCTCCTCATCGTCGGCGCGTCTCGC
>JAMFST010001312.1 GCA_026225435.1 Labilithrix luteola | reverse complement strand
GCGAGGTCGCGCCCACGCCGTACCCGACCGGCACGCCCGCCAGCTGCGACAACAGCACCATCATCAATGCCTGCACCAACGCCACCACGGTCACGAAGGCGGGGCTCACGCTCCCGGCGCCGGCGGCCGACGGCGGTCTCGACCCGCTGAACCCCTGAGCTGACGACACCACGGGCTCCTTCGCTCTCGGCGACGGAGCCTCGTGGCGCTAGGGTTCCCGTTCATGAAGAGCGTCCAGGAAGCCCTCGAAGAGATGATGCCGGCCTTCGTGCCCATCGGTACGGAGCGGCTCTCGCTGCTCGACGCTCTCGGACGCTTCCTCGGCGAAGAGGTGACGGCGCGCGCGGACATCCCGGCGTTCGCCAACAGCAGCATGGATGGGTACGCGGTGCGCGCGCAGGACGTCGCGGGGGCGAGCGCGGCATCGCCGCGGGCCTTGCCGCTGGTGGGGGAGTCGAAGGCTGGCGGGACCCCGCCGCCGCTCGTCGCCGGAACCGCGATGCGCATCTTCACCGGCGCGCCCGTCCCCGAGGGGGCGGACGCCGTGGTCATGCAGGAGGACACCACCGTCGGCGGCGACGCGACGGTGAACATCGGCGTCGCCGCCCCCGCCGGGCACTTCGTCCGCCCGCGCGGGAACGATCTGCGCGGCGGCAGGACGATGCTTCCTCGCGGCAGCCGCATCGGCCCGGGCGAGCTCGGCATCCTCGCGGCCCAGGGGATCTCCGCGGTGACCGTCTTCCGCAAGCCGCGGGTGGCCATCCTCTCGACCGGCGACGAGCTGCGCGATCTGCACGATCCGCCGGCGCCGGGCTCGATCGTGAACTCCAACGCCTACGCGCTCGCCGCCATGGTGCGCGAGGCGGGTTGCGAGCCGGTGGTGCTGCCGAACGTGCCCGACGACGTGGACGCGACCGTCGCCTCGCTGCGTGCCGGGCTGGTGGCCGACGTGCTGCTCACCTGCGGCGGTGTCTCCGTGGGGGATTACGACTTCGTGAAGGCGGCCTTCGCCAGCGTGGGCATCGAGGCGGGCTTCTGGAAGGTGCGCATCAAGCCGGGCAAGCCGCTGGTCTTCGGGCGGCGGGGGACCACGCCCGTGGTCGGGCTGCCGGGCAACTGCATGAGCGCGATGGTCACCTTCGAGGCGCTCGTTCGCCCCGGTCTGCGGGCGATGCTGGGTGATCCACGGCCGTACCGCCCGCGCGCGAGCGTGACGCTGGCTGTCGATCACCGGCACGCGACCGGGCGTCTCGAGCTGGTGCGGGCGCGGCTGGCGGGCGCGAACCGTGCGACGCCGCTGCGCCTCCAGGACTCGGGCTCGCTTCCCTCGTGGGTCGACGTGGACGCGTTGCTGCTCCTCGCCGAGGACAAGGCGGCGTACTCCGCCGGCGAGACCGTGCCTGCGCTGTTCGTGCGCGACGAGACCGGAGCCGCGATCTCGCCCTTCGCCTGAGGGGCCATTCGCCGAGGAGCCCGTGAGATGAAGAGGACCGTTCTCGCCGTGCGCACGGCCAGCGGGCCGAACGGCTAGCTCTCAGACGACACCGGCCTTCGCCAGCGGCAGCTCGCGGTGGCGCGTGCCGGTGAGGGCGAAGACCGCGTTGACGATCGCCGGGGCCACCGGCGGCACTCCCGGCTCCCCGACGCCGCCGCTCGGCTCGTCGCTCTCCACCAGATCGACGTGGATCGCGCGCGGCGCGTCGGCGATGCGCGCCAGCTTGTAGTCGCGGAAGTTCGACTGCTCGATGGCGCCGTCCCTGGCGGTGATCTGGCTGTACAGGGCGATGCTGGTCCCGAAGAGGAAGGCCCCCTCGAGCTGCGAGCGGACCCGCTCCGGGTTCACCAGGATGCCCGCGTCGATGACCATCCACGCCTCGTCGATCTTGATCTTGCCGCCGGGCGTGCGCACCACCGCGGCGACGACGGCGATGTACGAAAGGAACGAGCGATGCGCGGCGAGGCCGTAGCCGCGCGCGGGATCGGCGTGGCGGCGGTCCCAGCCGGCGAGCGAGGTGACGCGCTCGATGACCCCGCGCAGGCGCGCCGTGTCGATGGGGTACTGCTCGAGCGTCGCGCCGTAGTTGGGCACCTTCTTCACCCCCAGCTCGGCCTCGGTGACGTGGCGCGGCTCGCCGATCAGCTCGAGCCACTGCGCCTTCGGATCCTTTGCGCGCGCGTGCGCCAGCTCGTCGACGAAGCTGGCCATCGCGAAGGCGTGGTGGATGTTGTGCACCGAGCGCAGCCAGCCGATGCGCACGTGCGGCGGCGCCTCGCACGACTCGGCCTGCACGTTGGGCACCGCCAGCGGCGCGTCGAGCACCCCCTGTCCCAGCTCGCCCTCGGGCGGACGCACCTCGCCCGCCTTGAAGGTGGAGCTGATGGGCGGAAAGGCGATGCGCGTGCGGTAGGCGACGATCTTGCCGCTCTCGTCGAGCCCCGCCTCGATGCGCTGGGCCGCGACCGAGTGGAAGTAGTCGTGCTGCACGTCGTCCTCGCGCGTCCACTGCAGGCGCACCGGCACTCCTGCCGCCCGGGCGACGAGCGCGGCCTCGACGCAGAAGTCCGGCTTGGACTTGCGCCCGAAGCCGCCGCCGAGCAGCGTCACGTGGACCGCGACCCGGTCCTCGCCGATGCCGAGCGCCTTGGCCACCTCGGTGCGCGTGGCCTGCGGATTCTGCACCGGCGCCCAGATCTCGCAGCGACCGGAGCCGGCGTCGATGCGCGCGATGGCCACCGGTGGCTCCATCGACGCGTGCGCCAGGTGCGGCACGAAGTACTCCGCCTCGATGCGGGTCTTCGCGCCGGCGAGCGCGCTCTCGACGTCGCCCACCTTGCGCACCACGGTGCCCGGAGCGCGGATGGACGCGGTCATCAGCTGGCGGAAGGCGCGCGAGTCGTAGGTGGCGTTGGCGCCGTGATCCCAGGTGACGTCGAGCGCCTTGCGCCCGCGCAGAGCTGCCCAGGTGTTGTCGGCGACGACGGCGAGCCCACCGAGCGAGCCGAACCCGTAGGGGGCGCTGGCCGGCGCGGGGATCTCGATGACCGTCTTCACGCCCGGGATCGCCAGCGCCTTCTGCGCATCGAAGCGCGCCAGCTTCCCGCCGACGACGGGCGGATGGAGCATCACCGCCGTCAGCATCCTCGGGATCTTCACGTCGGCGCCGAAGACGGCGCGGCCGGTGACGATGTCCGGACCGTCGAGCAGCGGGATGGGCGCCTTGGCGTGCGGCAGCTCGCTCCGCGGCCGGAGCTTCACCTCGCCTGGCTTCGGCAAGGGGAGGGTCGCCGCCGCAGCGACCAGCGCGGCGAACGGCGCCGAGCGCTTCGACCTCGGATGCGAGACGAGGCTGCCGCTCGCCGTGCACTCCGCCGGCGCCACCCCCCATCTCCTGGCCGCCGCCCGCACCAGCTGCTCGCGGACCGTGGCGCCGAGCATGCGAATCTCGTCGTACTGCCCGCGAATGGAGTGCGAGCCGTCGGTGTTCTGATCGCCGTAGGCCTCGTCGCCGGGCGCCTGCAGCACGCGCACGTGGGCCATGTCGGCGCCCAGCTCGTCGGCGATGAGGACCGGGAGCGAGCTGCGGATCCCCTGACCCATCTCGGAGCGCTTGCAGACGATGCTGATCGTCCCGTCGGGGGCGACGTCGACGAAGGCGTTGGGGCGAAGACCGCCGGCGGTGAGGGTTCCGTTCGGGTTGGGGATCTCGCTGTGGCCGCGGTCTCGCGATGCGGCGAGCGCGCTCCTCCCTTCGGAGAAGATGCCGAGCGCGAGCCCACCGGCGACGAAGCCGAGCCCCTGGAGGAAGGCGCGCCGGGGGACCTCGACCCTCATGTCCCCGCCGCCTTCTTCACCGCCAGGCGGATGCGGTTGTACGTCCCGCAGCGACACAGGTTGCCGCTCATCGACTGCTCGATGTCCGCGTCGCTGGGCCTGGCGTTCTTCGCCAGGAGCGCCGCCGCGGTCATGATCTGCCCGGCCTGGCAGAAGCCGCACTGCGGCACCTCGAGCTCCAGCCACGCCTTCTGCAGCGGATGCGAGCCGTCCGACGACAGCCCCTCGATGGTGGTGACGGACCTGTTCTCCGCCCGGCGGATCGGCGTCACGCAGGCGCGCACCGCCTCGCCGTCGACGTGCACGGTGCAGGCGCCGCACAGCGCCTGTCCGCAGCCGTACTTGGTTCCCGTCAGTCCGACCACGTCGCGCACCACCCACAACAGCGGCATCTCCGGATCGACGTCGAGCGCCTGGTCGGTCCCGTTCAAGCGAAAGCGGATCATCGCGACTCCTCCGGGCAAGCGGCCCCCGTGTCGACCCAGGCGGCGACGATGCGGCCGAAGTCCTTCTGCGTGCCGGGCGCCGGGATGCGGTCCGCACCCGGGTGCCATCCCCAGCCGACGAGCTCGTCGTGGGTGACGTGGTCGACGATCTGGGCCAGCGACTTGCCGCCGTTCCTCGTCGGGTCCTTCATCTGCTTGCAGATGGCGGCGGTCGACTTGCCGAGCCAGGCCATCTCCAGCGGAGCAAGGTGCCACTTGGGCGCGCCGGGCACGCGAGCGAGCTCGAGGTTCGTGTCCTGGTGGCAGGAGGTGCAGCGAGCACCGGGGACGCCTTCGTCCTCGGGACCGCGCGCGACCGGCGGATCGTGCATCTCGTTGGCCTCGCGCTGGCGCGGAGAGGAGTCGGCCGGGTGGCAGTTCTGGCAGCGCGGGCTGGCGATCACCTTCGCCGCCTCGCCGTACAGGGCGAGCGAGCGCGCGTGTACGTCCGAGATGCCGGCGAAGGCCTCCGGTGGGAGGAGCACGCCCGGCGCCGAGGACGACGGCGCCGGCGCGACGGCCACCGTGACCCGCGGAGACGCCTCGCCGGCACACGCGCCAAGAGGGAGAGCGAGCGCCGCGGACGCGAGCAACGGAGCGACATGCCAAGCGAGCTTCATCGAGCGTGCTCCCGGAGAATCACGCCACGCTAGACCGGTGGACTCGCTCGACCAAGGGAGCCGGAAAAACGTTCCGTTATTCGCGCGACAAACGAAACGCTAGCGCTGGGACGCTGCGCTCAGCGCACGCTGTTCAAATGAACAATGTACCATTGTCCGCGCCAGGAGATCATCGAGGCGATGGAGAACGAATAGTCGTGGCGCACGTCGGCGGTGGCGCCCGGCGGATCGTGGCCCGGGTCCTCCTCGCCGCGGTCGAAGTGGTAGTGAACGGTGGTGCCGAAGACGCGGAAATAGCCGATCTTGTTGTACTCCTCGTTCGGCTCGACCCAGCGGGCGCGCGCGTCGGGGAGGTCGTAGTTGGTGAGCTTGGCGTTCGCCCGGTGGGCGCCGAGGCGCTTGTGCAGCGCGTGGATGTCCTCGGCGAAGGCGGCCAGCAGGCGGTGGTTCCAGTCCGACGCCGGGTTGTTGATCGCCTTCACCTGCTGGTAGGCGGCCAGCGGGAAGAAGGCCGAGGTCGCCAGTGTCGGATCGTCGGCGAGGATGGCGGCCCACAGCGCGTCGATGCGGGCGATGAGCGCGGGGTCGGCGGCGAGCGGGCGCGCGTGCGTCTGCGGCAACGTCGGGTCCGCGGGATCCTGCTCGGCCGCCGGATCCCCGGCGTCGACGACGGGCGGCGCGGCCGGCGCTGCAGACGGTGCCGCCACGGCCGACGACGCTGACGCTGCTGACGCCGCCGTCGCCACGCGGGCGGGAAACGGAGTCGCCGGGGCGAGCGTCGCGGTGGCTTCGGCGGCGGGGGAAGCGTCGACGCTCGGCGGCTCGTGGTGCGCGCAGGCCGGCAGCGAGGTCGCCGCGAGGAGCAGCACGAGGGCAGGGCGGAACATGGCTGTCCCGAGCTACTCGGGCAGGGGCCGCGGATGCAACATTGACCGCGAGGGACCGGCCGCGCTGCAATCGCTTTCATGAGGCTCTCCTCGCTGGCGATCGTGTGTGCCCTGCTCGGGCTGTCGAGCCTCGCGTGCGGGCACCACGCCGATCAGCCCGCCGCGGCCTCGGCCGCTGGGGCATCGGCGACCGACGATGATCCGGGCGCGGAGAAGGGCACCGATGGAATGCCGCGTGGCTACGCGCGTCCCGCCCCGCTGGCGTCGCCCACCGAGAGCAGCAACGACGGCGGCACACGCACCTCGAGCAACGGCCTGGCCAACCCCGGCCCGACGGCGAACCCGTGCAGCCGCGACGACGAGTGCATCACCCACAAGTGCAACGCCGCCTTCCACCGCTGCGCGTTCCCCTGCGTCAGCGACCGCGACTGCATCGCTGGCAACTACTGCTACACCAGCATCGTCGCCGTCTGCCTGCCCCGCGGCGGCAGCGAAGCGGCGGACGGCGGCTGACGACGAGCCGGGCGTCTCAGAAGCGCGTGGTGAACGAATCCATGTGCGGGTTCGACGGCCAGGAGAGCGTGCGGACGCTGTGGTCCACGCAGCTGGCCATGCCGCCGTTGGGCGGATCGGTCGAGACGGAGACGCCGACCGCGCGCCCCTGCTTGATCGCGGTGCGCACGGTGACGTGCATGCTGGCGGGCACTCCGCAGGCGCCGAGGAAGGCGCCGCTGCGCAGCGGCCCGGCCAGCTGGCCGTCGGAGAGATCGGCACCGGACTTGGAGCCGATGGTCATCTCCTCCTTGTTGCTGTTGAGGGCCGCCTCGTAGCTCATGCCGCCGGGGGCGTAGCCGCTCGGCGCCTTGCCGCCGCCGCCGGTCGCTCCGGGCGTGCCGCGCTTCATGGTGATGCGCGCGCCGCCGTCGATGCTGATGTCGAGGGCGCCCGGATCGTCGGCGATGTCGACGCTGTCGTTGCGCGAGCCGCGCACCTCGAAGAACCAGAAGCCGACGCCGCCGAGGAGCGCCACGACCGCCGAGCCGGCGAGGATCGCCTTGGCGATGCCGGTGCTCTTCTCCTGCTCGATGGCGGCGCTGACTTCCTTCTTCTCGGTCGCGATGTCGCGCCGCAGCTTGGCCTGCTCGGCGAAGGGGGCGAACTCTTCCCAGTCCTTGATCGGGCGGTCCTGGCCGGAGAGCTCGTCGCGGATGCCGTCGTCCGGACGGAACTTGTTGGCCGCGATCTGCTGCAGGAGCTCGACGGCGCTGAACGGGCCGTGGTCCATGTGGTTCTGGTGCACGGTGTAGCGCGGGCGCGGATCGCTCTCGAGGCGCGCCTTGAGCTCCATGAGCCGCACGGCCGGATCGCGCGACGCCGCTGCACCCGTGGTCGCCATCTGGGACATCGCCGTCGCCGCGCTCTGCGACAGGGTGGGCATCGCCGGCATCGCTGGGATCTGCGGGACCATCAGCGGCGCCGTCGACGGCGACGTCGGTGCGCCGGGCGCCATCATGCTCATCGAGATGGGGATGCTCGCGCCGGCGCCCGGGCCCATGGACATCGGCCCGATGGACATGGGGACCATCGACATCGGCGGCGTCATCGAGACCAGCTCGTGCGGCGGGAGCATCGACATGCGCACGTCGACGTCGTTGTCCGCGTCGGCGTGATCGAGCGCCCCCTCGTCCGCGTCCGGCGGGCTGATGCTCTGCATCGGCGCCAGGTGGTGCAGGGCGCTGGCGAGCGCACCGAGATCGTCCGGGCGGTGCGCCGGATCGCCGACCAGCGCCTTCGACAGCAGCGTCTCTACCGCGTCGGGCAGCTCGGGGTTCACCTCGCGCGGGCGACGCATCGCCGGGCCGATGGGGTACGCCGTGAGCATCTCGTAGAGGATGGCGCCGACCGAGAAGACGCTGGCGCGCGCCAGGCCGGGCTCGAGCGTCCCTTGCAGCTCCGGCGCGACGCAGGCGCGGTCACGACCGAGCACCGGCACCAGCGACGCCTTCGGGAGGATGGCCGCCATGCCGTCCGGACCGCGACCGACCGACGACGGGTGCACGTAGAGCTTCTCGCCGCGCTCGTGCCGCTGTTTGAGGTCGAGACAGAGCGGGACGACGATGGCGATGGCCTCGTCGAGGCGGAGGAACGAGCCTTCCTTGCGCCGCTCTTCGAGCAAGGAGCGCAGGGTGGTCGTCAGGGTCCCCGCCGGAACGGAAGCCCCGTCACGGGCCGGAACGGGCGAAGCGGACATGTGCCGGTACTCTAGAGAAACTGAACGATGACCGGAACGGTCAATCGACGCGCCACGTCGGACAGCGGCGTCAGGAGGCGGTGGCGCCGGCGGTCACGACGAGCGTGCGCACCTCCGGCACGGCGGCAGCGGCCGGTTGTCCCGTCGATCCCGCCGGAACGCTGCGGTCGGGGAACGTGGTGCTCCCGGCGATCCCGTCGATGCAGCTGTAGAAGCCGCCGTCGTTCGCGGTCGCGCCGGAGATGTCGTAGCGGCTCACACGTCCCGAGGAGATGACGGTGAAGGTCACCGAGATGTTCCGCGAGGTGCCGCGAGCGAGGTTCGCTTGCGCAAAGCAGCCGTTCAGCCGCGAGCGCACGGCCTCCTTCGCGGCGATGTCGGGATCCGGCCCCCGGGGGGCGACCGGTCGGGCAGCAGCGGCGACCGTGCTGGCGGGCGCGCTCGAATCCAGGTTGGCGAAGTACGAGGTGAACGCGGGCGCCGTCTTGGTCCCCTCGTCGGTGCTGCTGGTCGACGGAGCGGCGGTGGGTCGTGGCGGCGGCACGAAGCCGAGCTGCAGGGGCTGCTGCGGCCCGTCGTCCGACTTGCTGCAGGCGGTGGCGACGACGCCGACGAGCGCGAGGCTCGCCATCGCCAGCGCTCCGGCGACGCGCCCCTTCACGCTCACGTGGTCCTCTCGCGCGCGGGCTCCGCGACGACCGTGCGGCCACCGATCGTCTGCCCGTTGAGCGCGCCGACGGCCTTGTCCAGGTCCTCGCGCTTCACGCTCACGAAGCTGTTGCGGTCGCGGATGCGAATGCGGCCGGTGGCGGCGCGCTCGATGCCGGCCCCCTCGGTGAGGAAGCGCTGCAGATCGCCCGGCTTGGCGCCGTCGCGGCGGCCGACGTTGACGTAGATCTGGGCGAAGCCCGGCTCCTCGTCCTCGCGCTCGCCACGGTCCGAGCGCTCGGTGCGCTCCCCGTGATCGCTGCTCTCGGTGCGGATGCGCTCGGGGCGGGTGAAGGCCTGCGTCGTCGGCTCCGGCTCCTCGGTGAAGCCGGGGAGGGCCAGGTCCAGATCGGTCGCCGCGGCGCGCCCGGCCAGCTCGGCTTGACGCGAGATGAGCGGCTGGTCGTCGTCGGCGTCGACCGGCGGCTCCCAGGTGGTGAAGGACTTGTGCGGCACGCGGGGCGAGCCCGAGCGCTCCCGGGTGCGCTCCGGGCGACGGGGCATCCCGGCGAGAACGTCGGCCGCCCCGCGAGAGCCGTGCGTCTGCTCGGTGTCGCTGCTCGGCGCGATCGCGGTCGCGGGCGCGGCTGCGGTGGTCGCGGCCGGCGCATCGG
>JAMFST010001311.1 GCA_026225435.1 Labilithrix luteola | reverse complement strand
CGTTGGTCGGCTGGAGCACGGTCTATCCGCAGCATCCGCTGACCCCGGCGGTCGACGTCACCCAGCTGGTGGCGGTCTCGCTGGCGGTCGTCGGCCCCTTCGTCGGGCTGTCGATCGTGCCGGCCTGGCGCGCCGCGACGATCGATCCGGCGCACGCGATGCGGACGTGACGTATCATCCGCCCCCGAGGACGACGCGCATGGCGAAAGAGCAGGTCTTCACCCTCGAGGAGGTCAACGCGCTGCTTCCGCGGCTCAACGCCGTCGTCCAGGAGCAGATGGGGCGCCGGGCTGCGATCGAGCACCGGCTGGAGGTCCTGCGCGGGCGTCTCGGCTCGGTGCCGGACGCGATCACCCTCGAGCCCGGCGACGACGACGAGCTGCGCGGTCTCAAGACCGAGCTGCTGCGCCGCATCGAGGAGTACCAGACGACGTGGCGCACGGTGGAGGAGCTGGGCGCGGTGCTGAAGGACGCGCGCACCGGGTTGCTCGACTTCTACGGCCAGGTCGACGGCAAGCTCGTGTGGTTCTGCTGGAAGCACGGCGAGACGGAGATCACGCACTACCACGCGCTCGACGAGGGCTTCTCCGGCCGCCGGGAGATCCGTCACTCGGCCAAGCACCGCCTCATCAACTGAGAAGGCGCTCAGTGGGCTTGATTTGAACCACAGCAGCAACCCGTGACCCCCCGAACCGCCATGCCCGTTGATCGACAAGCCGCGGAGGCAGCCATCGAAGCGTTCCTCCGCGCCATCGGGCGTGATCCGGACGTGGAGCCGGAGCTCGAGGAGACGGGCGCGCGCGTCACCGCCGCGTACCTCGAGGAGCTGTGCGACGGGTACGCCGTCGACACCACCGAGCTGCTCGCGCGCAACGTCATCGCCGGGACGACCGAGCTGGTGGTGATGCGCGACCTGTCGATCACGACGACGTGTCCGCATCACCTCATGCCCGCGGTCGGCACCGCCACGGTGGCCTTCGCGCCGCACGAGACGCTGGTCGGTCTGGGCGCGCTCCCCAAGCTGGTGGACGCCTTCGCCCACCGCCTCACCTTGCAGGAGCAGATCGGCGAGCGGGTCGTCGGCGCGCTCATCGAGGAGCTGCGCCCGCGCTGGGCCGGCTGCCGCCTGGTGATGAACCAGATGTGCGTGACCGCGCGCGGAGAGCGAAAGCACGGCGCGCGCACCGAGACGATCGCCTTCGCGGGGGACGTCTCGCCGGAGGAGAAGCTCGGCGCCTTGCGCATCCTCGGAGCCGGGTGATGACAGCGCCGGGCGGGACGAGGCGGGTCGCGTTCGTGACCGGTGGCGCGCGCGGGATCGGCCTCGCCGTCGCCCACGCGTTCGCCACGCGCGGCTTCGACGTCGCCATCTTCGGCCGCGTGCCCGAGGAGCTCGAGGCGGCGCGCGCGGAGCTGGGCGCCATCGCGAATGGACGCATCCTGCTCCTCGCGGGCGACGTCGCCCGCAGCGCCGATGTACAGGCGGCGGCGGAGCGCACCTGCGCCGAGCTGGGCGTGCCCGACGCCGTCGTCCTCAACGCCGGCATCGTCAAGCGCGCGCTCGTCGAGGAGACCAGCGACGAGGACTGGAGCCAGGTGCTCGCCGTGAACCTCAACGGCGCCTTCTTCACCGCGCGCGCCTTTCTCCCCGCGATGAAGCGCCGCGGCCGCGGTCGCCTCGTCGCCGTCTCCAGCATCTCGGCCACCCTCGGCACCGCCATGCAGGCCTCGTACTGCGCCTCGAAATGGGGCCTCGTGGGCCTGGTGAAGTCGCTCGCCGAGGAGCTCCGCGGCACCGGCTTGCAAGCGCTCTCGGTCCTGCCGGGCTCGGTCGACACGGCCATGGGGCGCGGCGGCGCGTTCCCTCCGGTGATGAGCCCTGCCGACGTCGCGGGCCTGGTGGTCTACGCTGCGCTCGACGCCCCCGACGCCATGAACGGCAGCGCCGTGGAGATCTTCGGACCATGAACCGACACGCGCGCGCAAGGAACCCATGACCGACATGCCCGATCAGCCGCAGAGCCCGAAGACGGGGAAGCTCGAGCTGTCGCTCGGCGAGATCCCGGTCTTTCCGCTGCCGCAGGTGGTGCTGTTTCCGCGCGCGCGCCTGCCGCTGCACGTCTTCGAGGCGCGCTACCGGGCCATGCTCAAGGACGCCATCGAGACCAACGGCTTCCTCGTCATCGCGCGCATCGGCGCGGGGCCGGGGACCATCGGTGAGCCGCCCATCTGCCGCATCGCCGGTGTCGGCGCCATCGTCGAGCACGAGTCGCTCCCCGGCGGCCGCTCCAACATCGTCCTGGCCGGCATGCAGCGGGTCGAGATCGAGGAGCTCCCCTTCGTCCCGCCCTACCGCCGCGTCCGCGCCCGCATCCTCGCGGACACCCACGGCACGGTCACGCCCAACGACCGCACCTCCCTGGTCGCCGCCGCCACGGCCTTCGTCACCGAGGTCCACCGCCGCGACCCCAGCTTCTCCTTCCACCTCCCGCCGAGCCTCGAGTCGGGCGCCATCGCCGACCTCTGTGCCCACCACCTGATCATCGACGCCGACACCCGCCAGGAGATCCTCGAGGAGCTCGATCCCGCAGGCCGCGTCCGCATCGTGACCCGCGAGCTCGCCCTCCAGCAACAGCTCCTCGGCCGCGACCGAGGCGGAGCGCTCAACTGAAAAAGGTCGGCCGCCTCCCCCTCGCCTCCCTCGCCAACGGCGCCACGGTCCGCCTCCCCTACCCCCCCTACGACGTCCTCGTAGCCCTGGTAGACGGCCACCCCACCGCCATCGAAGACGCCTGCGCCCACGCCGGCGCCTCCCTCTGCGCCGGCTGGCGCCTAAACGACGCCCTGGAGCCCGACGACCAGGGCCCAAACATCGCGTGCCCCGTCCACGCGTACATCTTCTCCCTCAAGACCGGCGAGCTCCTCCAGCCCGCCAACCTCTGCGACAACCAGCGCCCCTTCACAGCGCGCCTAGAAGGCGAAGACGTCATCATCGAAGACGCCTTCACCCTCACGATCTTGGCCCCGTGAACGCGCTGCCCGGCCTTGACGGCGAATCCGGCCTACACGGCGCTTGCCGCCCGCAAGCCCCACCGCCCCCGCCTCACTGCTGAGGCTCGCAAACCGCTTCTCCGCCCTCTCCGTCGTGCTCCGCACGACGTTCGCCGCAGGCGATCAGGGGAGGCTCAAAAACCCTCCGGGTTTTTGAGGGGGTCGGCAGACCCCACCTGGGTAAAGTCCCAGGTTCACCACCGACAATTCCCGGTGGGCTTAAATGATAAGTGCCCACGCAAAGGGGCCGGGGGGGCAGCCACTCTTCGCGTAGGCATGATCTGACATTGCACGCAGTGTGCCAGCCGCGGCCTCAGGCAATCTCCGTGTTTTGGCCGATCGCGTCGTTCACTTTTGCAAGAAGAGTCGATTTCACGGCTTCACGAATGCACAGCACTTTGACGCGGCTCAGCGTAAGGCCTGACACAACAGACTCTGCCTTTGATGCGGGCTGGCCACGACGACTGAAAACTCGTGCGCCATTGCTTCGGAGACTTGGGGCGGATGCGTCATCGTAAAACCAGGCTGGATGGGCTCACTCGCCCCCCCCGCCATGTGCTCGAGGCACACCACCGGAGGTCCCCACGGTTGCGTCTGAGGTATCGGGGACCCCTCACCGAGGCCTGCCGCCCTCAGGTGGAGGCGCGCGGTCGGCGTCGACAGGACGGCCGGCTCGGTCTTCGTGAGCACGCGCGGTCGCAACCCGAGGCTGGTGTCGACCACCCATCCCGGTGAGCTGCCCGGCGCACCGCACGGGGTGAGCACCGAGTCCTCGGCGAGGTCGACGCTCCCGAGCGACTCCGGCTCCCCGAGCACGCCGCTGGCCAGGTCGAACGGAAGCACCCAGGCGGAGCGGTCCGTGTCGTTCGCCTGGCGCGGATCGCTGGCGACGAGGAGCGCGATGGCCCGGCCATCTTCGCGCCGCGCCAGGCGCACCTCGGGGTGGTGCCCTTCGGGAACGAAGCGCGGCACCTCCGCCACCTTGCGCGCCAACCCGTGCTCGACCTTCCACAGCGTCGTGCGCGGCGGCCCCTGCTCTCCCGGTCCGCTCGACGAGGCGACGTACCAGTGACCCGCGGCGTGCACCGCGGCGAGGATCGGCGGCAACGAGAGCGCAGCCAGCGGCCCGAGCGACGGCGTCGGCACCGGCAGCGCGGGCCCCTCGGTGCGCCAGGCGAGCGGCGGTCGACCGGCGACCAGCTCGAAGACCTCGGTGACGCCGGCGTTGGCGTGGACCAGCAGCGCCTCGTCAGGACCTTCGCCCATGAGGATCGAGAAGGTGCCGGCGAGTCCACCGCGGGTGGACGGATCCATCAGCGCGCCGATCGACGCGGGCGCCGGAGCGATGGCCGAGCTGCGCGCCTCGGCGGCCGCTCCGAAAGGCCAGCTCCAGCGAACGACGAAGCGCGGCTGGAGCTCCGGCGGGAGTGCGATGGCGTTGGCGGCGTCGAGCGCGTCCACCGGCGTCTGCGGACCCCAGACGTACACCTTTCCCGCGATCTCGCTCCCGAGCTGCGCGTGGACGGCGAACGCACCTCCGTGCGAGCCGGCCGGCGGTCGGGGCGCGGGCACAGCGAAGAAGGGGGACCAGTCGTCGAAGGCGGCGAGCTTCGGCGCGGTCGACTCCACCGTCGCCGGGTGCCCGACCACGTGGCAACCGAGGTTCGGGGTCGAGGCGGGGCGGCGACTCGCGCGCGTCGCGGACGCTGCCGAGGACGCGCCCAGGCTGGGGACGCGAGGATCGTCGGGCACCTTGGGAGCGTCGCGCCGGTCTCCCCATCCCACGCGCAGCCAGCCGAGCGCGCTGCAGCCCACCGGACCGCAGGCGCGGCGCTCGACCGAGCCGGGGAGCGTGAGCGGAGCGGGCGTGTCGAGCGGAGTCCAGTGTCGTCCGCCGTCGACCGTCTGGTACCCGCGGCGCGCTGCCGACATGCCGAGACCGAAGCGGCCGGAGACGAACGGGCTCGAGAGATCGCGGACCCAGTCGCCGTGGGTGGCGTCCCCGTCGAGGGTGATCGACAGGCCGAGCACCGAGCCGTGACCGTCGACCCACGCGCCGAGGACGCCGGGCGACGTCTCGCGCACGCCGTCGAGCCAGACGCCGTCCTTGAGCAGCGTGGCGACACCGGCGGCGAGCGGCGCGCCCGCCTGGGCATTCTCCGCGTGGACGTGGAGCGCGGAGGTGGTCACCGCTCGCGGATCGCGCCCGGCTCCCCGCACCGTGAGGCGCATGCGGGCGAGATCACCGTGCGCCGGGGAGAGCACCGCGATCCCTCCGCGCGCGAGCGGGACCACGCGCTCTCCGTCGAGCGCCCCCTCGAGCCGCAGCTCGCGCCAGTCCCCGAGGGTCGCGCCGGACAGGCAGTAGACGTCGGTGGCGTGCGCCGCGTGCTCGTCGCAGGAGCCGTGCACGGCGACCCGCCCGTTGCCTGGCGCGAGCACCGCACGCGGCCCGGAAAAATGTCCAAACGGAGCGAGCTGCCGTCGGTGGGCGTCGAGGGTGTACAGCCACGTGTCGGCCCCCTCGAGGCCGCAGACGAAGCCGAGGGCCGACCCGAGATCGAGCGGGTGGCATCGCGCCCCTTCGCCGAGCGGAGCACCGCCGGTGACGGTCGCCGGGAACGTCTCCTTGACCTCGCCGCGATCGAGCCCGATGCGGGCGAAGAGCCCACCGCGCAGGACCAGCGCCGAGCCGTCCTCGAGCGGCCAGCCGTCCTCCACCGCCGTCGCCAGCGGGCGCGCGCCGAAGGGGCCGACCCCGGCGAGATCCGCGAGGATCTGCGCGGAGATCGCCGTCGGTGCGCCCGCCGCAACGGCCGACGGATCGGGCGTCACGTGCCCTTCGACGTCCACGTCGACCGCTCGCTCGACGCCGGCGGTATCACGCCCGGTGACGACGAAGCCGTCCTCGCTGGCGCGCACCTCGGCAGGGACGAGCGGGACCGCGACCGTCTGCCAGGTGGCCCCCGCGTCGCGGGTGAGCACCAGCCCGCGCAGGTCGGCGATGGCCGCCGCGTGCCAGCCGTCGAAGGCCGCGTACCCCACGAACGACGGCGCGTCGGGCAGGCGACCGACGGGGATCGGGGCGAAGCTCGACGGGTCGACCGCGCCGACCTCGGAGCGGCCGTAGCTGACGTACAAACGATCGAGCCCGGCGATCACCTGGGTGACGTCGGCGGGCGCGTCGAGCACCGCGCGCGCGTCACCGAGCCAGGTCTCGGCACGAAAGAGGGTGCGCCCGCCGAGGAAGACGAAGCCGCCGTGCAGGCGATCGGGGAGCAGCGCCGCCTTCCCGTCGTCGGCCGACGCCCCGCGTGGCGGGAGGAACGAAGCCGCCGCCTCCACCGCCCCTCCGGGAAGAGCGACGTAGCGCAGGCCGGCGGCAAGCCCCCGCACGCCTCCCCCGGGCTCGACGCCGAAGTTTGGCCGCCCGAGCACCGATTCGGGCACAAACCGGGCTCCACGTTTCGCTGCTACAGACGGATCCATGGGCGAAAGACCGCCAGATGATTCGGTTTCCCCGGCATAAACCGGTGCTGCTGAGCTCGCACAGGCGGGTAGAGAGGCGCAGAAAACCGCCGCCGCGAGCCCTGTCCAGGCGGCGATGCAATTGCTTGCAACCGGGCGGGACGGGTACCGTCTATGCATGGGATTCACGGTTGCCGTCGTTGGAGCCACGGGTGCGGTCGGTCGCGAGATGATCGCCACGCTCGAGCGCAGGAATTTTCCGGTCGATGAGCTGCGGGCGCTCGCCAGCTCGCGCAGCGCCGGACAGACGATCACCTTCCGCGGCAAACCGGTCACCGTGCAGGCGCTCGGGGCCGACTCCTTCGCCGGGGTGGAGCTCGCGCTCTTCAGCGCGGGAGGGAACATCTCCAAGGAGTATGGACCCATCGCGGCCAAGGCAGGAGCGCTCGTCGTCGACAACTCCAGCGCCTGGCGCATGGATGCCGACACGCCGCTGGTGATCCCCGAGGTGAACATCGCGGCCGCCAAGGACCGCAAGCGCGGCATCATCGCCAACCCCAACTGCTCGACCATCCAGATGCTGGTGGCGCTCAAGCCGCTGCACGACGCGGCCGGCATCAAGCACATCGTGGTGTCGACCTACCAGGCGACCAGCGGCAAGGGGCACGCCGCGGTGACCGAGCTGCTCGAGCAGAGCCGCGATGTCCTCGCCGGCAAGAAGGCCGACCCCAAGGTGTTCCCCATCGCCATCGCCTTCAACGCCGTCTCCGACTGGAAGGCGGGCGAGCAGGACTACTCCGAGGAGGAGTGGAAGATGGTCAACGAGACGCGCAAGATCCTGGGCGATCCGACGCTGGCGATCTCCCCGACGACCGTGCGCGTGCCGGTGGTGAACGCGCACTCCGAGTCGGTCCACGTTCAGTTCACGCGGCCGATGTCGCCGGAGGAGGCGAAGAGGCTCCTCGCCCACGCGCCCGGCGTGCAGCTGCACGACGCCGCCTACGCACCCGGCAAGCACCCGCACGCCCTCGAGGCGAGCGGCACCGATGCCGTCCACGTGGGCCGCATCCGCGCCGACATCGGCGTGCCCGGCGCGCTCAACCTGTGGATCGTGGGGGACAACCTGCGCAAGGGCGCTGCCCTCAACGCCGTGCAGATCGCCGAAGCGGTCCTCGCGACGTGATGACAGCGGGCCAGCTTAGCCTGGGGAGCGAGCTGGCTTCCGCACCGATCGCCTGTGCCCGCATCGACGCGGCGCGGGTGATCGTGGCGGTGAATGACGCCTTGTGTGATCTGGCCGCCAAGAGCGCCGACGCGCTCGTGGGGCAGTGGCTCGACGCGGTCGTCGAGCTGATGGAGAGCGATCTCGGGGTCCGCTTCCTCGAGAAGCCCTCGCCCAGGGGCGCCGACGGCAGCGCGGTGATTTTTCTCACCGAGGTCGATCCGGCGGGCGTGCACCTGCAGCAGTTCCTCTCCTTCGTCCCCGACCTCTTCGCCGTCTTCGGCTTCGACCTCAACGCGATCTACCGCAGCGAGTCGTTCCTCCGCCTGCTCGGGGACACAAGCGGCTTCGAGCTGGCCAAGCTGATTCACGCGGAGGATCTGCCCACCGCGGAGGCGGTCGGCAAGCGCGTGCTCGCGGGGGAAGAGCTGGTCGAAGAGGAGGTGCGCGTCTGCTGCACCGACCACACCTACCGCAGCTTCTCCTTCCTCCTCCGCTCCGACCAGAAGAGCCGGACGGTGTCGCTCATCGGCCGCGAGCGCTCGCACTGGAAGCGGATGCTCGACGCGCTCGCTCGCTCCGAAGGGCAGTTCCGCGTGCTCATCGAGCAGGCGCCGGACTTCGTGCTGGTGAGCAGCGAGGGGAAGGTCGTCTACGCCAACGTGGCCTGCGCGCGCGTCCTCGGGATGAACAGCGCCGACGGCCTGCTCGGGCGCGACTTCCTCTCGCTGGTGCACCCGGACGATCGCGAGGCGCTCATCGGCCCGCGCCATGACGACGCCGGCGTCGCCAAGCCGACCTCGGTGCGCTTCGTCCGCGCCGACGAGAGCGTCGCCAGCGTGGAGATCGGCGCCGTCGAGATCGAGTTCGAGGCCGCTCCGTCGACGCTCTACGTGGCGCGCGACCTGACCGAGCGGCGGCGGCTCGAGCAGCAGCTCCTGCAGGCCGATCGCATGGCGCAGGTGGGCACGCTGGCCGCCGGCGTGGCCCACGAGATCAACAACCCGCTGGCCTACGTCGTCGCCAACCTGAGCTTCCTCGCCGAGGAGCTGCCGCACCTGACCCGCGAGCTCGGCGCGCGGCGGCGGGGCGAGGCGCCCTCGGTGCTCCCGACCGGGCTACCGCGACGGATCGTGCCGCTCGAGGACATCGAGCAGACGCTGGCCGAGGCGCGCGAAGGGACCGAGCGCGTGCGGCTCATCGTCCAGGAGCTGAAGACCTTCTCGCGCCCGTCGGACGACGACGCCGAGCCGATCGACGTGCGCGACGTGCTCGACTCCACCTGCAACATCGCCTGGAACGAGATCCGCAGCCGCGCGCGTCTGGTGAAGAGCTACGGCGAGGTGCCGCTGGTGCTGGCCAACGCCTCGCGCCTCGGCCAGGTGTTCCTCAACCTGATCGTCAACGCGGCGCAGGCGATCAGCCCGGGCGCGGCGAGCGAGAACGAGATCCGCATCGTGGCCCACCGCGACGATCGCGGCCGCGCGCTCATCGAGGTGAGCGACACCGGCGTGGGCATCGCCCGCCACCTGCAGCGGCGCATCTTCGACCCGTTCTACACGATGAAGCCGGTGGGCGTGGGGACCGGCCTCGGCCTGTCGATCTGTCTCACCATCGTCCGCGCGCTCGGGGGCGAGATGAACCTGGAGAGCGAGCTGGGGAAAGGCGCGACGTTCCGCGTGTACCTGCCGGCGCACTCGCTCTCGGTCGTCCCCTCGGCGCGGCCGCGCATGCCGGGCGATCTGCGGGCTCCGCGCGGGCGCGTGCTCATCGTCGACGACGAGCCGTCGGTGGCGACCTCGCTGCGCCGCGCGCTCGGCCGCGAGCACGAGGTGTTCGTCGCCGGCGGCGCGGCAGCGGCCCTCGAGCTGCTCGCGGCCAACACCTTCGACGTCATCCTGTGCGACGTGTACATGCCGGGCGTCTCCGGGCTCGACCTGCACGACAAGGTGACGCTGATGGACCCCGCGCTGGCGGATCGCTTCGTCTTCATGTCGGGCGGCATCGACCAGCCGGCCCGCACCCGGCTCGAGGCGACCTCCTGCGACGTCATCGACAAGCCGTTCGCCATGAGCGACCTCCGGGCACTGCTCGCTCGCCGTCTGGGCAACGCCAGCTGACCGAGTCATCTCAGCGACGCGCAGCGGATCGTCCGCGTGGGGAGGGGCCCCGATCCGGCTTTGCCGGTCGGGGAGGGGCGGTGCGTGCCGCCTCTGAGACAGTGGCGCGGAATCGGCACCTCTGCGACGCTACGCGTCGATGACCTGGACTCCCGAATCGTGGCGCGGATTTCCCTACGCGCAGGACGTGGCGTACGACGATCAAGCCGAGCTCGAGCGCGTCTTCGGACGCCTCCGCTCCCTGCCGCCGCTCGTCACCTCGTGGGAGATCGAGCGGCTGCGTGGCCAACTCGGCGACGCGCAGGAAGGGAAGCGCTTTCTCCTCCAGGGGGGCGACTGCGCCGAGACCTTCGCCGACTGCAACAACGGGATCATCGCCAACAAGCTGAAGATCCTGCTGCAGATGTCGCTCGTGCTCGTGCAGGGGGGAAAGCTCCCGGTGATCCGCGTGGGGCGCTTCGCCGGTCAGTACGCCAAGCCGCGCAGCCGGCCGACCGAGGTGCGCGACGGCGTCGAGCTCCCCAGCTACTTCGGTGATCTCATCAACCGCCCGGAGTTCACCGCGGCGGCACGGCGCGCGGATCCGACGCTGCTCCTCGATGGGTACGCGCACGCGGCCTACACGTTGAACTTCATCCGCTCGCTCACCGCCGGCGGGTTCGCCGACCTGCATCACCCGGAGTACTGGGACCTGTCCTTCGTCGAGCGCGCCGGGCTGCCCGAGCACCTGCGTGCACAGTACATGCAGACCTCGCGGCAGCTGTCCGAGGCGCTGCGCTTCATGGAGGCGCTGGGCGAGAGCAGCGTCGATCAGCTCACCCGCGTCGATTTCTACACCAGCCACGAGGGGCTGAACCTCAACTACGAGTCGGCGCAGACGCGCACCGTCCCGCGGCGCAGCGGCCACTACGACCTGACGACGCACCTGCCGTGGATCGGCGAGCGGACGCGCGCGCTCGGCGGGGCGCACGTGGAGTTCTTCCGCGGCGTGAAGAACGCGGTCGGGGTGAAGGTCGGGCCGAAGGCGGATCCGGCGGAGATCGTCGAGCTGGTGAGGCGGCTCGATCCGGATCACGAGCGGGGGAAGATCGTGCTCATCACCCGCATGGGCGCCGGCGAGGTGGAGAAGGCGCTGCCGCTGCTCGTCGAGGCGCTCGTCCGCAGCGAGCGCCACGTGCTCTGGACCTGCGACCCCATGCACGGCAACGCCCTCACCTTGCCCAACGGGGTGAAGACGCGCGACTTCGACGCCATCCTGCGCGAGCTCGAGGCCTCCTTCGAGCTGCACGCCAGGCTGGGGACGCGCCTCGGCGGCGTGCACTTCGAGCTCACCGGCGACGACGTCACCGAGTGCATCGGCGGCGGCATCGAGGCGACCGATCTCGATCGCCGCTACGAGACGATGTGCGATCCGCGCCTCAACTACCGCCAGGCGCTGGAGATGGCCTTCCGCCTCGCCGACAAGATGAAGGCGGCAGGCAGCCTCAGTACGCCTTGACCACGGTGTACAGCTGCGTGGCGATGTTGAGCGACGGGCCGGTGACGATGCAGCCCGTCACGTCGGTGTAGCTGGTGGTGCTGCCGCGGAGCACCTCGAGCAGGTAGGAGTCGGTCGTGTCGGCGGGGGCGGTCTGGCAGGTGAGGGTGCTCTCGGGCGCCGGGCTGACGGAGAAGAGCGTGTTCACCGTCATCAGGTCCGCGTCGGAGAGCGTGGAGCTGGTCTGGTCGACCGAGTCGGCGGTGGAGGTGTTGACGACCACCTTGCCGTCGGGCGTGACCGTCCAGCTGGTACACGTCTCGGCCGCCTGGCACGGGGAGTCCGGGTCCGTGACCATCACGGAGCTGGGGATGCGGTCGAACATGGTGATCGACGTCCACGAGGTCGGCGAGCCGGCCTGGCAGGTGCCGCTGACGCAGGCCGCGCCGGTGAGCGTGGGGCAGGTCTTGGGCGCCGTCGCCGTGCAGCCGCCGGCCGTGTAGTTCGAGCAGCTGCTGGAGTTGGCGCTGGCGACGGCGCTG